>JAYZAM010000161.1:0-3879 GCA_036339715.1 Pseudomonadota bacterium
GCTATGATCATAAAGAAGATCGCAACCGGAACTGCGGCGGTCTCATAAAACGCGCCGAACGAAGCGTCATAAGTTGAATATCCACCCGCTGCAACGGTGGTCATCGCATGCGCGATCGCCTCAAACGCAGTCATGCCCGCCAGCATGTAAGCGGCGGCGCAGGCAACTGAGATAAACAGATAAATCATGCCGATCTGCGCCGAGACTTCGCTGATGCGCGGCACGAACTTACCAGACACATCAGAGCTTTCGAGTTGAAACAATTGCATGCCACCCACCCGCAACATTGGTAGAATCGCAATTGCGGTGACGATAATGCCGATGCCGCCAAACCATTGCAGGATTGCCCGCCAAAGCAGGATACCGCGCGGTTGATAATCGAGTCCGCTCATCACGGTAGATCCGGTCGTTGTCAGTCCGGAGATGCTTTCAAACATGGCATCGGTGAAGCTCATGCCAATCCCCATGAATGGGATTGCGGCCATGGCGGGCAAAACCACCCAGACCAATACGGTGAGCAGGAAGGCTTCTCGAGCGCCGGTGCGCTCGGTGCGCCCGCCGGAGAGAATTACCAGACCTCCCCCGAAAAGGAGAAGCATGGTCGCGCTGGCCGCGAAGACTGGCCACTCTGGTCGACCGTCCGCGACATCGAGCAGCCAACACGGGATCATCGCTGCGCCAAGAAGCGCAGTCATGATGCCTAGGGCGAGGATGACCACTCGGATCTGCATATCTAATTGGGGCGTAGGCGGAAAAAGCTGAAAAGGCGTATATATTTTACAGTCTGGTGATCTGCGCTCAGGCTCTGAAATGTCCCGCAGTGGAAAAAAACAGAGATTATGTGAAATTTTTTGCCAACGTGGATCAAACGTTAAGCATCTGTAAATAAACAGTTTTGTAAGTGTTAACAAAGCACGATATCAGCATGTTCCGCTATATTTTTGTTTTGTTCGCGTTAAGTTTCGTCAATGCGACCTTGTGGACATGAAAGAATCAACAAGCTGCCCATTTGAATCCATGTGATCCCATGGTATCCCATTTCTGAGTAGGTTGGGCCCAAGTGTGTCTGACCGGGGCGAGTGATGGGAGTATGGCGTGTTTGTCTCCACGTTTGAGACATCGTTAGACAGCAAGGGTCGTGTCTCTGTGCCGGCGGCTTTTCGTCATGCTCTGGAGGGAGGTGTGAGGATTTTCCTGTATCCCGCGCTTGATGGATCGCCCTGTCTGGAAGGGGGCGGCGACGCTCTGATGCAACAAAATCAGGCAACCCTGATGCGCATGAGTCCGACATCGACGGCGCGAAAGGTTTTCCTCAACCGGACGGTGTCAAAAGCCATCGAGCTCAAACTCGACGATAATGGCCGGATCAGGATTCCAGAAAAACATCTTGAGATGGCCGGAATTCAAAAAGATCTCGTTTTCGTCGGCGCGATGGACCGGTTCTATCTTTGGGAGCCGGCTCAATATTCGGCTTTCGACGCAGAAATGGAGGCGCAGCTGGAGGAGTCTCAGCCCGCCTTCGAGGGGTCTTTCAACGCGGCGTTCGCCACCGGCGGGATCCGTGGCATTGTGCGGGAGGGCGAGTGATGGGGCATGTGCCTGTCCTTCTCCCCGAAGTCCTGACGGCCCTGTCGCCGCGCGATGGTGATGTCATCGTAGATGGAACGTTTGGCGGGGGCGGTTACGCCCTGCGCGTGCTCGGTGCCGCAAAGTGTCAGCTCTACGGCATCGATCGCGATTTTGAGGCGATTACGCGGGCCGAGGCGCTCAGCGAGAAACAGCCGCGACTGTTCCCGCTCCTAGGTCGTTTCGGAAGCATGGACGAGTTGCTTGCGACCGTGAACGTGCATGAGGTTGACGGTGTGATGCTGGATATTGGGGTCTCTTCCTTCCAGATCGATGAGGGCGACCGCGGATTTTCATTCATGCGAGATGGTCCGCTTGATATGCGAATGGGGCAAACGGGCCCGAGCGCTAAAGATGTGGTCAATCATCTTAGTGCGGACGATCTGACTGCAGTTATTCGGCAGTTGGGCGAAGAGCGACAAGCGCGGCGTATTGCTAATGCAATCGTAACGCAGCGCGCCACCGCGGCGTTTGAAACCACATTGCAACTTGCCGAGTGCGTCGAGCAGGCGGTCGGCGGCCGGCGCGGTAAGAAAACCCACCCGGCAACGCTGACCTTTCAGGCCATTCGGATGTTTGTGAACGATGAGTTGGGGGAATTGGCTCGCGGCCTCGCAGCAGCGGAGCGGTTGCTTCGTGTTGGTGGGCGCCTGGTCGTGGTCACGTTCCATTCGCTTGAAGATCGTTTGGTCAAACAGTTCATGCGAACCCGGTCCGGCAATGCTGGCGCCGGGTCGCGTTACCTTCCAGAGCGCGCCCAGGGTCCGGACCCAACGTTCGAATTGAAGCAGCGCAAGGCGATTGAGCCGAGTGAGGAAGAAACTACTGCAAATCCCAGGTCCCGGTCCGCTCGCTTGCGTGTCGCGGTTCGCACCGATGCTGAGGTCTGGAAAGCCCCGGTCGAGACGGGCATGCGTCTTCCTGATCTTAAGATTTTGGAGGCCGCCTTATGAGCAAGCGCGCCTTCTTCTTCGGTTTGGCGGTGGTCGCGATCCTGATTTTCAGTCTCTATCGCGCCAAATATGGTGCGCGCGAAACCGTCGCCGAAATCGAGAAAGTCGAGTCCCAAATCGCTGCGGCCGAGGCTGCACAGGCTAATTTGCAAGCCGAATTTGCCCATCGCTCACGCCAGGAATGGATCGAAGAATTCGCCCGCCGAGAGCTTGGTATGGTTCCGGCTCGCGCTGAGCAATTCGTCCGCACCGTCGATCTTGATGGCCGCGTCGGGCCTCCACTCGAATTGCGCGATCAGAGCCGACCCGTCAGCCGGGAGGGTGCAAGTGGAAATTAAGTCTGGGGCAGAAATCAATCTTGGGGGCAGCGGCATGCGCACCCGCATGGTCTCCATGGCCTTGATGGCGCTATTCGCGGTTATCGCAATGCGTGGTTTCGTGGTGGCGCTCACCGGGCCGGAGGAAGCTCTGGCACGGGTGGCCAGCCAGGAGACCCCTGTGCGGCGCGCGGACATCGTTGATCGAAATGGCGATTTGCTGGCAACTTCAGTAACCGCCTATTCGGTCTTTGCGGATCCGCGTGCGATTGGTGATCCGGCCCTCATTGCGCGTGAGCTTGCGGGCGTATTGCCCGATCTTGATGTTACGCGCATCGAAGCGCGTTTGGCGAATAAAGAGCGCGCTTTTGCATGGATTGAACGGGGTATCACGCCGCGCCAGCGTCAGGCCGTCTTTGAGCTCGGACTCGAAGGTATTGCATTTCGAGAAGAGTCGCGGCGGGCCTATCCACGCGGCACGCTGGCCGGGCATATCCTCGGATTTGCCGGGGCCGACGGGCAAGGTTTGGGTGGGATCGAATATGCAATGGATGATCGTCTCCTCGGCGACTCTGAACCGCTTTATCTGACCATAGACGCGAACGTGCAGTTCAGTCTCGAGGCCGAATTGGCGGCTGCGGTTGGGGAATATGAAGCCGAGGCGGGCGCCGGCGTCGTGCTGGCCGCGCAAAGCGGTGAAGTGCTGGGAATGGCGAGTTGGCCACCGCTCGATCCGCATCAGGCAACAGAACTCAGTCGTGACGATCCTGCTCGACTCGATCGCGCCAGCAATGCGGTTTATGAGCTGGGCTCTGTGTTCAAGCCATTGACCGTCGCCGGCGCTCTCGATGCCGGGGCTATTCGGCCGGGTGATCGGTTTGACGTGCGCGAGCCATTGCGTGTTCGCGGGCGGCAGATTGAGGATGATCACCCTATTATCGGGCGACCTACGCCATTTGAAATCATCGCCGACAGCTCGAATA
>JAYZAM010000162.1:0-6592 GCA_036339715.1 Pseudomonadota bacterium
TAATGCCTACCCAGCAAAAGTGTTCATGGGTGACACCGGATCACTTGGCCTTGGGGGGCTTATCGGGGTTGTGGCTGTCGCCATTAAACACGAGTTCGCGCTCGCGGTGATCGGCGGCCTGTTTGTGCTCGAAGTGCTGTCTGTTGTCATGCAGGTCAGCTGGTTCAAGATCACGCGGAAGCTCACTGGAGAAGGCAAGCGCATTTTCCTGATGGCGCCTCTGCATCACCATTTTCAGAAGAAGAACTGGCCTGAAACCCGGGTCGTCGTTCGGTTCTGGATCTTATCGCTCTTATTCGCCCTTGCCGGCCTTGCAACGTTGAAACTGAGGTAGTCCCGACCCGATGATCCCCATCACCGAATATGCAGGGCGCGATGTCGCCGTCTATGGCCTGGGCCGCACCGGATTGTCCGCTGCGAAAGCCCTGGCTGCGGGCGGTGCGCGTGTGCATGCCTGGGATGATGGGGATGCCGCGCGTCTGAAGGCTGAAGCCGAAGGCGTGAATGTCAGCGACATTAATAAACGCGACTGGCAAAAGTTTGCGGCGCTCGTCCTCTCGCCCGGGATTCCATATCGCTTCCCGCAGCCGCATCGCCTGGTGCGCATGGCTGAGATGATGAATGTGCCTGTGGTTGGCGATATGGAGCTGTTCGCCCGCGCGGTGCAGGCCTTGCCGGAGAAGGGCCGCCCGAAAGTGATTGGCATCACGGGGACAAACGGAAAATCGACGACCACCGCGCTGATCGGACATATTTTGAAGGAAGCGGGTCGCGACGTTCGCGTTGGCGGCAATATCGGCACTGGCGTGCTCGACATGGCGGCACTGAATGCCAATGCTGTCTATGTTCTTGAACTGTCTTCCTATCAGCTCGATTTGGTCGAAAGCTTACGGTGTGACGTTGCAGTCTTTCTGAACATTTCGCCAGACCACCTTGATCGCCATGGCGGCATGGACGGTTATGTCGAAGCCAAGAAGCGCATTTTCGCAAATCAGCGTGCGCGCGATGTCGCGATTATCGGGATCGATGATGCCTACGCCCAGGCGGTCGCGATGGGGCGTCAACGCCCAGGCAATGCGAGAGTGGTCCAGATCAGTTCGGAATTCGGGTTGGCGCGCGGGGTCAGCGCCGTCGACGGTCATCTTTATGACAGTACAGGTGGACAAGCTATCCGGGTCGGAAACCTTGCCGAAGCCCGGGCGCTGCCGGGTCGTCACAATTATCAAAATGCTGCCGCTGCCTATGCCGCGTGTCTGACGCTTGGCGTCGCGCCGGGTCGGATCATGGCCGGCATTCGATCCTTCCCCGGGCTTCCGCATCGCATGGAATTGGTCGGTGAAGTGGAAGGCGTTCGCTTCATCAATGACAGCAAAGCGACCAATGCCCAGGCGGCGGAACAAGCGCTCAAAACCTATCCGAAAGTGCACTGGATAGCTGGCGGCGTGCCAAAGGCAGAGGGCATCAAGCCTTTAGAGCCCTGGTTTGATCGCGTGGCCCAAGCCTATTTGATCGGGGAAAGCGAAGCGGCGTTTGCCAAAACCCTCAAAGGGCATGCGCCGACGGTTTCTTGCGGGACCCTTGAGGCGGCGACGCAGGCGGCATTTGACGCGGCAAAGGCATCTGGCGATCCGGACGCGGTTGTTCTTCTGTCGCCGGCCTGCGCAAGCTTTGACCAATACAAGGATTTTGAAGCGCGAGGCGATGCGTTCCGCGACCTGGTTCAAAGACTTGCTGCTCAGGTGCAGCCCCAGAAAGAAGCTGTGTAAGGCACGAAATGGTCGAAGTCGCCCTCCGTCCCCGATCCGCCACAGGACGATTTTTGGAGTGGCAGCGCGGGCTCGACTGGCCAATTTTGATGTCTGCGCTCCTGCTGCTTTGCGCGGGGCTGTTACTGTCTCTGGCCGCAGGACCGCCTGCCGCAGAACGTCTTGGGTATTCGGACGATTTCTTTTTCGTCAAACGTCATGCCATGTTTGTCGGCGCCGCCGTTGTGGTGATGATTGGAACGAGTTTCCTGGATCGGGTCTGGGCGCGGCGGCTGGCAGCGCTCGTCTTTATCGGATCGATTGTCCTGCTCGCCTTCATCCTGGTGTCGGGCTATGAGGCGAAGGGGGCGCGACGCTGGCTGCGCCTGGGTGGGTTCAGCCTGCAACCATCTGAATTTGCAAAGCCTGCCCTGATCGTCTTGACGGGATGGCTGCTCGCGCAGCGCCAGCTTTATCCAAAGGGGCCATGGGCGGCGATTACGCTGGTCTTCTTTTGTGTGACACTGGGCTTTTTATTGCTGCAACCAGACGTCGGACAATTGGCACTGCTCACAGCAGCCTTTATAGTCACTTTTTTCGTTTCCGGGTTGCCCTGGCGCTGGGCGGCCATTTTTGCCGGGGGAGGTGCCGCACTCGCAGGCTTGCTTTACGCCACGCTGCCGCATGTGCGCTTCCGCGTGAACGCGTTCATCAACCCAACGGATTATGACACCTATCAGATCGATAAAGCTGCAGAGGCCATCGGGCGGGGCGGCCTGTTCGGGGTTGGCCCCGGCGAAGGCACGATCAAAACCTCCCTGCCGGATGCCCATACCGATTTTATCTATGCCGTTATGGGCGAGGAGTTTGGGTATATCGCTGCGATCGGCCTGATCTTTGTGTTCGGCTTCATCGTCTGGAAAGGCCTGCGGGCGGCGGCACGCCTGCATGATCCTTATCCGCGCGCAGCGACGTCCGGATTGTTTGCGCTTTTTGGCCTTCACGCCGCCATAAACATCGCCGTAAATGTCAGCTTGATTCCGCCGAAAGGGATGACGCTTCCGTTTGTCTCGTCTGGCGGATCCTCGATGATTGGGACGGCGCTGACACTTGGTTTGGCGCTCGCGCTCATTCGCCGGGGACAGAGAGCATAAAGGGCGAAGATGAGCGACAAACCTCTCGTGGTAATTGGCGCAGGTGGCACGGGCGGACATATGTTTCCAGCGGCCGCCTTTGCAGACGAAATGGCCTCCCGAGGCTGGGAAGTTGGCCTGATCAGCGATGATCGTGGGTTGCGCTATGCGGATGCGTTCCCCGCGACGTGGAAAATGGAAGTCAAAGCCGCGAGCCCAAATCTGCGAAAGCCTTGGACGCTTCCGGGGACTGCGCTGAAACTGCGCGCAGGAGTGAACTCAGCTGTGCGGCGTTTCAAACAAAAACAGCGTCCGGCCCTGATTGCGGGTTTTGGGGGCTATCCGGCCTATCCGGCATTATCGGCCGGCGGGCGAATGGGCATCCCGCTGCTGATTCATGAGCAAAACGCGGTGCTTGGCCGGGTCAATCGCGCCTTTGCCCAAAAGGCGAAAGTGGTCGCCTCAGGCTTTGACCGCCTGGATCGATTACCGGGCAGCGCCAAGCATGCGCCAGTCGGTAATCCTGTGCGCGCCGCCGTAGCAGAGAAACGCTCTGTGCCATTTCCGGGTATGCAGGACGAGCTGACGATTTTCATCACGGGCGGGTCGCAGGGCGCGCGTATTCTCGGCGAAGCGATCCCGCTTGCCATTGCCAATCATATTCCTGCGCCGCTTCGGGTGCGCTTGCATGTCGTGCAGCAAGTCCGAGAGGAACAAATGGAGGCGGTGCGCGCAATTTATGACAAAGTGCAGGTCAAAGCGACGTTGCGGCCTTTTTTCTCCGACATGCCAGATCGTCTTGCGCAAGCGCATTTGGTGATTGCACGATCAGGGGCTGGTACGGTCAGCGAAATAGCAGCCATTGGGCGACCTTCAATCCTGATCCCTCTGAAAATCGCCATGGACAATCACCAGGAAGCCAACGCTGAAGGACTTGTTGATGCGGGCGCTGCTGACATGTTGCTGGAGGATAATCTCTATCCGAATCTGCTTGGTGAACTGATCGCGTTGAGGCTCGGAGACGCCAATGATCTTGCGGTCCGTGCAGCAGCGGCGAAAGCGCTTGGCAATGTACGGGCGGCGCAGGATCTTGCGGATCTGGCGGAACAGATCGCTCAGGTTTGACCGCGAGCGTCAGTTCGCTGGACAGCTGTGTGTTTCGTACATTTTGGCGTCTTTCAGCCACTCCCAGCCAAATGCCTCGGCGCTGTCGCCATGCGTGTCGAGGTGTTCGAGTTTGGCCAAGGCCTCGTCGAGGCTGGGCTCATATCCGACCGGAACCCACCACATGACAAAGTGCATCTGGTCTAACACCTGGAACCATTCAGTGCGCCGTTCGTAGAATTTTTTATGGATCGTCCCCCAAACGAATTTTTCAAGGCTCTTAACGTCCTCCCAAACGCTTAGATTTGGCAGAAAACGCGGGTCGCCATCAATCATCGCTTCCTCTTGTCCGGGTTGAGGGGCGGCGGAGCTTTCCATCATCCAGACAAAGCCCGGCATACGCTTCGCGAGGTCGTTTACGAGGTCGAGGCCATCCATAAAGTCTTTGACCCTATGGTCGTCCTTATCGGCAATCAGACGCGCGACATTGAGTTCGGCCAGGTGCATTTTCATAATTGGTTCCTGCACAGTAGAGCTAATGAGAAATCACATTAAGTGCAGCATCGCTAGCGAGAATACCTTCGGGCAGCCATAATCTTGCCTCGGGCGCGCGGAACAGGTTAAGCGCTTTCAGTTACAGAGCTCGACGGACCTTCGATGAAACCTTCTCCAACCCCGTTCCCCCTCGGCCCCGCCCATCTTGTCGGTATTGGCGGTATTGGCATGTCTGGCATTGCCGAAATCATGATGAATCTCGGATATCAGGTTCAAGGTTCGGATATGAAAGAGAGCGCCAATGTTCAGCGCTTGCGCGAAAAGGGTGCGAAAGTTCATATCGGCCATACCGGCGATAATGTTGCGGGCACCAGCGCGGTGATCATTTCCAGCGCGATCAAGGATGACAATGTCGAGGTTCAGGCGGCGCGCGCAGCGGGTATTCCGGTTGTGCGCCGCGCCGATATGCTGGCCGAGATTATTCGCCTCAAATGGACTGTGGCGGTCGCTGGCACGCATGGCAAAACCACCACCACGACGATGGTGGCGGCTCTACTCGACGGCGCGGGCATCGACCCGACAGTGATCAATGGCGGGATCATCAATGCTTATGGCTCGAACGCCAAAGCCGGCGATGGCGACTGGATCGTTCTGGAAGCGGATGAGTCTGACGGCACGTTTATGAAGATCCGACCGACCATTGCGATCGTGACCAATATGGATCCTGAGCATATGGAGCATTATGGCTCCATGGACGCTCTGCGCGCTGCGTTCGACACTTATGTCGGCAATATCCCGTTTTATGGCTTCGGTGTTTTGTGTACAGATCATCCGGAAGTGGCGGCCATGGTGGCGCGTGTTTCGGATCGCCGGATCATCACATATGGCTATAATCGCCAGGCCGATGTTCGGGCCGTCAACCTTCAACCCACCGCAGACGGCGTGACGTTCGATGTCATGATCCGCGCACAACTCAACGCAGCAGAACGCGTCATAGAACAGGTCTTTCTGCCTATGGCGGGCGAGCACAATGTCTCGAATGCGCTGGCGGCGATCGCGGTTGCGGTTGAATTGGGCGCGTCCAATGATCAGCTGCGCGACAGTTTGAAAGCGTTTGGAGGCGTCAAGCGACGCTTCACCTCAGTCGGCGAATGGAATGGGGTTCGATTTATCGACGACTATGCCCATCATCCGGTGGAGATTGCCGCCTGCCTTCGGGCAGCACGCGCGATTCAGGGCCAGGGACGTGTAATCGCGATCTCCCAGCCGCACCGCTATTCGCGTCTAAAGGACCTGTTTGAAGACTTTGCGCAGTGTTATCGCGAGGCCGATATTGCTGTGATCACGCCGGTTTTTGCAGCGGGTGAAGATCCAATCGAGGGGATCAATCACACGACGTTAGTCAAGAGCATGCTCGGGCACGGACATAAACAGGCGCACACATTGGAGGATCTGGAAACCTTACCAGATCTTATACGCGAGATTGCTCAACCTGGAGATATGGTTGTTTGTATGGGCGCCGGTAGCATTTCGACCCACGCCAATGCGCTGGTTGAGGCCCTAAAATAGCTGACCAATTTGGTAAATCGTAACTCGGCAATTCAACCCGTTTCGCTGTGATATTTTCAAGACCTTCTTGGCACTCTGCAATCCAGAGTGACGAGAGGGACGCGTCATGCTCAGGCGAGTATTTATTCTGTTTGCGACTTTGGTAATCGGGTCGACGGCAATGGCGGTCACGGCGGACGTCTTGCAAGAGGATGAGCCCGTCCTGCGGCTCCGTTTCCAGGACAAACTCGATACACCCACGCTAAATCCGGTCTTGCGGCCAAGACTGAACACGCCGAGCGTAAAAGTGGTTGAAGACCCAACCGCTCCCCTCGTTAGTGTTGCTGAAGCCGGACGGGTGGGAACCTTCGCTTATGTCTCGACGCCCCATCCCAATTTGGTTTTTGCCCTCGGGTCGATGGAAGACCGGCGCGAAATCGGACGTCAAATGGACCGGGCGCTGATCGGTGCGACGCGCGAAACCCAATTATACGACCACCGTCATGACAGTGCGCCATTTATAGGGTTGGGCCTGCGATCAAATCCAAATCCTGGGGGCTGGTCTGT
>JAYZAM010000163.1:0-18436 GCA_036339715.1 Pseudomonadota bacterium
CCGAACAGGATCGCGGGCGGTCCCCATTCTTGGTGTTCCTCACCGATGGTCGCGGAAATATGACCTTAGAAGGTCGTGCAGATCGATCAGCTTCGGCGGATCAAGCATCCCGACTTGCGCGCAGCCTGATCCGTGAGACATATCCATCGGTGTTTTTCGACACGTCGCGGCGCCCTGATCCCCGGACAAGACGATTCAGTGATGATTTGGGTGCGCAGTATCAATTCTTGCCCAACGCTGACGGTGACACGGTCTCAAAGGTCGTCCGGCAACGCATTGGGATGCGTTAGAGCGGGTCGGCATGCCGAAATGTTCCGCACCTCCTTTCGCTCGACGCGGTGCACCGGACTGGCGAACCCATGAAGCGAATTGGCCGTATCACGAGCATAGCGAATTCTGGCAGGTTGGGCGGATTATCTGGCATCTTCAGCGTATCGGTCGCGGCCCAATCGCTCTGCTTCTGCATGGCACCGGTGCTGGGACGCACTCCTGGGCACCGATTATTCCGCACTTGCAGGACACGTTCAGCCTGATCACGGTTGATCTTCCAGGACATGGGTTCACGACGGCTCCGCCAGGATACCGACCCAGCCTCTCCAATATGACAAAATCGATTGCGGTATTGCTGCGAGAGTTGAACCTCACCCCTGATCTGTTTGTCGGGCACTCAGCAGGCGCTGCAATTGCGATCCGTCTCGCTGTTACGGTAGAAAAACCGCCTCAGCTGCTGGTTTCCGTCAACGGCGCTCTTAGGCCCTTTCCGGGGCTGATGCGGATGGTTGCGCCGATAACCGCCAAGGCGGCGGCCTTTGGTGGGCTGGCATCCCACCTGGTCGCACGGAATGCCTCGGGAACAGCGCGAGTTGAAAACCTCGTTCGCAATATCGGATCCGATCCGAGCAAAATCGATATAAATCCTTATTCTATCCTGCTTCAAAACCGTGGTCACATTCAGGGTGCGTTGCGGATGATGGCGCATTGGGATCTTTCAGGCCTCCCGAGAGATATCCAACGTCTGACCGCGCCTACCGTATTCATAGCAGGGGCCAATGATCGCGCTGTTCCTCCGAGCGTATCAGAGGGTGCCGCTGGACAGGTGCGTGCCGGGACCTATTTCGAATTGGCGTCCTTGGGGCATCTCGCTCATGAGGAAGCCCCAGACTCGATTGCTTCGCTCATAAAACAAGCGTGGGATCGCTGAGGGTCAAAACGAGAAAATGCTCAAACCGCCTAAGCAGATGAAGCTCTGCTGTGTGCGAGGAGGACCGTAACATGTCCAAACTCCCCAATGATCATCCCAAGCGATTTGAGTTGAGCAATGAAGTTCATGCACGGCCCCCACATCCGATAAAGGCGCCGGCAAAAGTGTCCTGCATCGCCTTGAAGACAGAGCGACCCTTTCACGATGATGACCGCGCCTACATCCACGAGCTAACCAAAGTCTTTGACGTGCCGCCACCTGAGCGTGGCAAGAAATATCATATCGTGGAAATGCCAAATGCCGTTCTGGTTTGGGAGCACCACACTGAGTTCATGCGTTATACCGTCATCGTTGAAGACGCAGATGACTTTAGCGAACCGGCACTCAACGTACTGCCTGAGGCATGGCTGGAAAATATGCCGGGTCAACTGATCAGCGCGGTGCATCTGAATATCCTTGAGGAATCTGGCCGCGATAAAATGATTAAAACGGCACGTGCTCAAATCCGGTCAGACACTGTGATCGGGTCGGAGATTGCCGGTGGTCTCGGGCTGGTCGCCACAGATTTCCGTTTGCACGAGGATGGCTTCTCGCGGGTCACGGTTCTGGACGCAGGGCTTTCACCTGCACTCCTTGGACAAACCGTTCAGCGTCTCGTGGATGTCGAAACCTATCGCATCATGGCGCTTCTCGCTCTGCCAATGGCGCAGGAGCTGATCCTGAAGCTTTCGCGGTGGGAGTTTGCGCTGTCGCAAATCACATCTGAAATGTCTGAGACCGAAGCCGATACCGATACCGATCTGCTCGAGCGACTGACGTCCCTGCAGGCGGCAATCGAGCTTGGATATGCGCAGAGCCAGTTCCGATTTGGCGCGGCATCAGCCTATTACGCTCTGGTGCAACGGCGTACCTCGGAGCTCAGAGAGTCGCGCGTTGCCGATATGCAGACTTTCGCAGAGTTCATCGAACGCCGCCTGGCGCCGGCCATGCGCACCAGTAGCTCGGTAGAGAATCGCATGCGAACCCTGTCTCAACGGGTCGATCGCGCGACGCAACTCTTGTCGACCAAAGTCAATATTTCGCTGGAGCAGCAAAATCAGGCTCTTATGGAAAATATGGACCGGCGTGCAGCTTTGCAATTGCGTCTCCAACAGACGGTCGAGGGCTTGTCGATCGCCGCGATCAGTTACTACCTGATCGGGATCGTCAATTACATTGCAAAAGGGCTGGCTGCGACGAACTCTGCGATCAAGCCAGAAATCATTACAGGCGTCTCCGTGCCATTCGTCTTGGGACTGACGGCCTACAGCGTCTGGCGTATGCGCAAGCATATCGCAGAACTCAACCCGCCCGAAAAAGGCGAGTAATCACTTGCTTCGCGCAACCAATGGGTGTTCAGTGCGGTCATGGGATTGCAAACGGACATACAGCCCGTCGCCGCCTCAAATGAAACGGCACCGCGGGCAATCGTAATCGGGTCGGGGTTCGGCGGCCTCGCCGCGGCGGCCCGCCTCGCAGGCAAAGGCTACAAGGTCACGGTCGTCGAGAAGCTCGATGCGCCAGGCGGCAGGGCTTATACGTATAACCAGGATGGGTTCGTATTCGACGCCGGACCTACTCTGCTGACGGCACCGCATATTTTTGAGGACGTATGGAACGCGCTTGGTGAAGAGCTCTCAGATGATGTCGATATCAGGCCCTGTACGCCATTTTACTCCATCCGGTTCGACGATGGCGACGTGTTCACATGTTCGGGCGATCATGAACAAATGCGCGCCGAAGTCGAACGGATCTCACCTTACGATGTGGATGGGTTCGATCGCTATTTGAAGATGAGCGAAGAGATTTATGAAATCGCTTTTGAGAAGCTCGGCACGCAGCCTTTTCACAGTTTGACCTTCACGCTCGCCAACATGGCGGACCTCGTCAAACTCGGCGGATACTGGTCGGTTCATCAAAAAGTCAGTCAGTATTTCAAGAGCAAAAAGCTTCGCATCGCATTTAGCTTTCATCCGCTCTTCATCGGCGGAAATCCATTTTCAACAACGGCGTTCTATTGCTTGATCGCGCATCTCGAACGGACGTTCGGGGTGCATTATGCCGTCGGCGGAACCGGCGCGCTCGTGAAGGGACTTATAAACTTGCTGGAGCGGCATGGTGGTGAGGTTCGCTATAATGCGCCTGTAAAATCAATCCTGTCAGAACGCGGTCGTGCAAATGGCGTTGAGCTTGAGTCTGGCGAGCGCTTGCGGGCCGATATTGTCGTTTCAAACGTCGACCCGGCGACCACGTATGGCAAGTTTCTATCCGGTGAAAAACGTAAGCGCTGGACCGATCGAAAGATTGCCAGCGCGGATTATTCGATGAGCCTGTTTGTCTGGTATTTCGGGACAGACCGCAAATATGAAGATCTTGATCATCACTCGATCATTCTCGGCCCGCGCTATCAAG
This sequence comes from Pseudomonadota bacterium, assembly GCA_036339715.1. Lineage (GTDB taxonomy): Bacteria > Pseudomonadota > Alphaproteobacteria > Caulobacterales > Hyphomonadaceae > Henriciella. The sequence goes on from JAYZAM010000163.1 coordinate 3,653, forward strand.
GCTTGCTAAAAGACATATTTGGACGCAAGCGCGTGACCAAGGATTTCAGCCTATATCTGCATCGCCCCACACGGCATGATCAGAGTCTAGCGCCAGATGGTTGTGATACGTTCTATGCACTCAGCCCGGTTCCTAATCTCGATTCCGGAACGGATTGGGGTCTGTTTAGCGAGGAATATCGGCTCCGAATTCTCAAACGTTTGGAAGAAACGGTGATGCCGGACCTGTCCAAGCATATCGTGACCTCGCACATGTTGTCGCCGCAGGATTTTCAAGATCGCTACGGATCGTACAAAGGCGCAGCCTTTGCGATGGAACCAAAACTGTTTCAGAGCGCATATTTCAGGCCTCACAATCGTAGCGAGGAGCTCGAAGGCCTTTATATGGTTGGGGCTGGAACCCATCCTGGTGCGGGCGTGCCCAGCGTGTTTTTGTCGGCGAAAATTGTCGCCGACATGGTGCCTTCGGTAGCGGACATCCATTCTGGTTGCACCGATTGTACCTCAACCGTCGGCGAGTAGGGCCGCTGCCGCGAGACATCCTGACAAAGTCGCCATCGGGACGCCGGCGCCGGGATGTGTCGAGCCGCCGGCAAGATATAAATTGCCAATTTTACTGCGCGCACCCGGCCGCTTGAAAGTTGCAAACGCGCCGTGATTGGCTTGACCAAATAGCGCTCCGCCCGTCCCGGGGAACAGGGCATTAAAGCCTTTCGGCCCCGTCAGGTGTGTGGGATCCGTTGGGTCGATCTGCAGGCCATATCGAGACAGATGTTTCAGGGTTGCCGCATAGAGTTTCTCGCCGCGGGCTTGCGCGTCATAGCTCAGGTCACCATCCGCTGGTGCATTGACCAAGATCAGCAGTCGCTCCTGACCATCCGGTCGCGTCTCACCACGCCGATCCTGAGCGCATATGTAAACTGTTGGCTCGTCAGGTTCTTTACGTGCGTCGAAAACCTGTTTGAACTCCGAGCGATAAGCGTCGGAGAAAAAGACCGAATGATAATCGAGATCAAACCCCGACGTCTTGGCGTGACTGCACCATGTCAGAGCCGATAGGGATCTCGACTCTCTCGTCGGGCGTGCAGACACAGTTTGGAGGTCATCGCCGAGCAAGCCAGACGCAAGCGCTGAAGCATCGCCATTGAAGACAATTGCATCCGCTTCAATCTCTTCACCTGATGCGAGGGTGACGCTTTTTGCGCGTCCCCTCTCAATGTTGATTTTTTCGACGTGTGCGCCGAGGCGAACAGACGCCCCGTTTCGTTCTGCGACCCGTTTCATGGCGTGCGCTACGGCGCGCATGCCACCATCGACTAGCCAGACACCATCTTGTTCGACATGAGCAATGAGCATCAGTGTGGCGGGGCTCAAAAACGGCGATGATCCAACATATGTCGCGTAGCGCCCGAATAATTGCTGCAGGCGAGGATCGCTGAAATAAGTTTGAAGCCGGCTCCAATAGGTTTGAAACGGGCGGGTCTGCCAGAGCGCGCCGATCCGGTGCAATCCAACGCGCAACCCCAAGTCCAGCGGTCCAGGTTTCTGGGCGTTGATGAAAGGCTCTTTCAGCGTTTCAAATATGGCTTTGCTGTCCCGGCAAAACTGTCTGTAGCCCTCGGCATTCTGCCGGTCGGAAAACATCCCGATCGCGTCGACCGATTGTTCAATATCCGCCCAGAGATCCAGTTGGCTCCCGTCTAGCCAGCCGTGACGCGCCAATCGCTCGGCTGAGATCAGATCGAGCTCGGCTTCAAAAGCTGCGCCGGAGCGTTGAAAAAGTGCCTCAAAGATCCAGCGCATTGTAAAAACGGTCGGACCCGCATCTATCCCAACAGAGTTGACCAGGACCTGACGCATTTTACCGCCGACCTCATCAGCCCGGTCGATCAATGTGACGGCAGCTCCGCGCGCGGATAGATCCATCGCAGCCGCGAGTCCGCCGGCCCCAGCGCCGATTACGACAACGCGATTGCGATGCGTCATGAAGGCCGCAGCGTCTGAGTGCGGCGCGCGGGCCGCATAACCTGACGCTGATGATAAATGATCAGGCTCAATCCTGTGACCAACGGGATGGCCCAAAGCACGGGGGCGAGTGCCAGTTCTGGGATTAACCGAACCGCGCCAAACGCAAAGAAGGCTGTGTAGACGGAGATGCCCGTGCCAACGAGGGCTTTGATATGCTCAGTCAACCATTCCAGTGGCCCGGGTGAGAGTCGGAGCATGAACCAGAGATTTGTCGCGACGGTCGCGAAGCCCACCATGGAAATGCCCATCATCATGGGTTGTTGAATGAGCCAACCCTGCCAGGCACAGTTCACCGAAGCGATTAAGAGCAGGGCCTGCAGTAACATATTGTGCCAGGCGCGATTGCTCGAATGTGCGCCGCGATTGCGAATGCAGAGCCAGCCATACCAGGTCAAATTGATCGTGAGTATGGCGAGATAGAGCATCATCCAACCGAATATTCCGCGGATCAAAACCGGATCTGACAATTCCGCGTGTTCGATCAATTTTGGATGCGTGTGCACAGGGTCCATGATTGTCAGGGTCGCCATTCCGACGGCGCAACTCGCGGTGATGAGCATCATGATGACAAATGCTTTGCCCCAGGCTTTGTGCAGACGAGAACCTTTCTTTCCAATGACGGGCACCCAGAAGCTGATCAATCCAGGCGCGCCGAAGACGATGTGAAGAACAATAAGCGTTTCAAAGAGATGCAGTGATGACATGGCTATGCTAACGAGGGGTTGGGCGTGAAACGAAGTGACGGGGAGGCCGGACATTGAACAGCTCTGACGAGGCATTTGTTCCACCACGTCCATCCAAGCTGTGGTCGGTGGCCGCTTTGGCCCGCACCATCAAACAAGGTGACGGAGACTTGCTCAGTCTGTTGCCTGGCGATGCCTTCCGGATGGGAATCGGAACGCTGGGCTATTCGCGGCGCTCGATTTTCCTGCTCAATGACCCGGGTCTGATCAAACAAGTCCTTTCGGATGATGGGTCGACCTTCCCGAAGAGTGACCTGATGGTCAACGCGCTTGAGCCTTTGATCGGTGACTCGATTTTTGTGACCGATGGCGACAAGTGGAAGCGACAGCGCGCGATGATTGATCCGGCTTTCTCGCATATGAGGTTGAGCGTCGCTTATGGCTCTATGCAGGCTGCTGTAGAGGATCGTCTGGCCTGGCTCAGAGAGATGGCAGACGCGCGGACGCCGTTTTCGCTTGATCTCGCAATGAGCCATCTGACTGCAGACGTGATCTGCCGAACGGTTTTTTCGATCTCGCTTGATACGACCATTGCGAAGGATGTGTTCGACGATTTTATGCTGTTTGAGCGCGACGTCGCGCAGGTGAAAATCTGGCGACTGATTGTCGATCCGGCCTGGACGGAAGCTACGCAGTCCGAGCAAGTACTGTCTGCCTGTTCGCGCATTCGAAAACATCTCGGTGATCTCACGGACACGCATTTGCAGGCGGCAGCCGGCGAATTTGATGACATTGCGAGCGCCGTCATAGAGGCACGCGATCAAGACACGGGCGCGGCGTTTACTCGTGATGAGTTGATCGACCAGTTGGGTGTGTTTTTCCTCGCTGGTCATGAGACCAGCGCCAGTGCGCTGACCTGGGCGTTTTACATTCTGGCGGTGCGGCCCGAAATTCGCGCCAAGGTGCGCGCCGAAGTGCTCGAGCAGATTGGTACAGGTCCGATCGAAATGGCGGATGTTCGTAAACTGCCCTATGTCCGGAGCTTCTTTAAAGAGGTGCTCAGACTTTATCCCCCGATCACTTTCATGCCGCGGGTTGCCCAACAAGCTGTGCGACTCGGCAAACGTAAGCTTCGGAAAGGCGCACTGGTCATGATCGCGCCGTGGACCTTGCACCGGCACGAGACTTACTGGTCCGAGCCCGACCGGTTTGACGCGGAGCGTTTTCTCGGAGATCGCGAGCGGGAAGTTCAACCCGGGACATATATTCCGTTTGGTCAGGGACCGCACACCTGCGTTGGTGCGGGCTTCGCCACGCTTGAGGCGGCGCTGATCATCGCCAGTCTGGTGCGCGACTTTGACTTTCATATTGTCGGGGAACAATCGGTTCGCCCGGTCGCCAGATTGACGACTCGACCCGCGAAGGAAATCAGCGTTATCGCCCAGCGCCATAAAGACTAACCTCCTTCACATCGGGTGTGATGGTCGGCGTGTCGCCCTGCCACAAAATATCCCGCGTCACGGCGTCTGTGAGTGGAACGCCCTCGAACATGCCTTGCCGAAGCGTATCCCACGACATCGGCGTCATCAGAAAGAATGGAAGAGGATCTCGCCAGTCAAACATCACATCCTTGGTCGTCAACACTTTGCCGAGCGTCTTGAGATAGGTGAGGGGACGCGTGATTTGTCCAACTGCATAGGTCAGAGCGGCATGCGCATCTTGATAATGTCGGTACCGTTTGAACCGGGGTGAATCGACCGTCTCGCCGCAAACCATAGCGGCGAGATCGGCGCGGTTGATAAGGTGCACGCCACTGGTTAGCCTGGGGTTGCACTCAATCGCGAATGGCGTGCCGTCCTCACGAACGAAAAAGTCGAACGATATGAAGCCCGAATAGGCCTCAGCTTCGACAAAGGCTGCGATCCACTGCGCCACCTGGGGCATGTCGTCAATGCGCTTAAAGCGGACTGATACGGTCCCGAGATAGACATCGCCTTCATACAGCGCGGTGACTAGAACCTGACCGTTCCGGGCAATGCTGAAGCTGCTGATTTGCCGCCCATAAATGCGTTCTTGAATCAGGTTTGAGGCCGCGCGATCAGCCGGATGAAGCACATCGCCGCGCTGGCGCAGGTGCAGCCCAATTCCAGAGCAGCCATGAATCGGTTTTACGACATAATCGAGCCGTTGTGAGAGACTTTCTGCCTCAGTCGCATTGGCGGCATAGGTTTCAGGAGCGGATAATCCAAGCGAATGACAGCGGCGCGCAAAAGCGAGTTTATCATGCAGCCGGGCCATTTGCTCAAATTCCGGCCCGAAGACCCGCGTTTTCGGTGACAAGCGGGACGACAGCCGACTGGCGTAGAGCGCTTCCTCGGAGACGGGAATCACAAGGTCGATTTGTTCGCGCTCAACGATCTCTCTTAGCTCGCTGAGATATTGCTCAAGATTGGTCCGGGGCGCTGTGACCCGATAGGACTTCCGGATCGCCGAAGATGGTTTGCTTAGATGCAAATTGAACGGTTCGGCGATGAAGACGCGGTGGCCAGCGCGGTGCAAACTTCGCGCGAGTTCGAGTCCTTTGGCAAGGCGACCGAGTGTGAGCAGGATATTCATCGCCTATCAGTCCTCGCAATAATTGGCGAAAACCGGGATGTGACCGCCGCCCTGAGTGGAAGCATTGAAAGTTTCCTTGCGCTCAACCGTTCTTTGCGTACTATGACACCTTATGTGGACGATTGAAAGTGTCAGTAGTAATGGACATTCGGCGTGGTGTTTCCAAAGCAAGGAATCGGGCTGATGCGCGTACGAATTCCTGAACCAAGCGTAGGGTTCCCGCCAGACTTCGATCATTGCCGACAAGTGATTAAAGAGGGCTCAAAGAGTTTTCACTTTGCCTCTTTGATGTTGCCAAGTGACGTGCGCCAAGCCGCTTTCGCGACTTATGCTTTTTGTCGATTGGCCGATGATGAGGTCGATCTTGGAGACGATCCAATTTCCGCGCTTGATGCGATTTCAGAGCGCCTGGATCGGATTTATGCTCAGACCCCTCACGATCATCCGATAGATCGCGCTTTCGCAAATGTGGTGAAAGCCTATGCCATGCCACAAGCCTTACCGGACGCGCTTCTGGAAGGAATGAAATGGGATACACAGAGCCGTCGTTACGAAACGCTTGATGATGTGCTCGATTATGCTGCCAGGGTCGCCGGGTCTGTTGGCGCGATGATGACGGTCTTGATGGGAAATCGTTCGCCCGAGGCTGTCGCGCGAGCGTGCGATCTCGGCTTGGCAATGCAGCTTACAAATATTGCGAGAGATGTGGGTGAAGATGCGCGGGCAGGGCGGTTATACCTTCCGCTCACTTGGTTTGACGAAGTTGAGCTCGAGCCCGAGTGGTTCTTAAAAAATCCGGTTTGCAACCAAGAAACCCGTAGTCTCGTGAAACGCTTACTGGACGCTGCAGAACCCTTTTATGAGCGAGGGCTGTCGGGTGTCTCGCTCCTACCGACTGAGTGTCAGACAGCGATCCGGGCTGCCGGAAAGATCTACCGTGAAATTGGCGCAGAGCTCCGGCGCATGAACTATGATTCCATCAATCACCGCGCCGTGGTTTCGAAGACGCGAAAGATCAGACTCCTGGTTCAAGCGGCGCGTGAAACAAGCGCACCTTCATCACCGGATGCGGCGGCTGACGCGACACAATATCTGGTTTCTGCCGTCGAGGCGAAGCCCAAGCTTGGTAAAGAGCCGATTCCGCCAACTCGTCTTAATTGGGTGATCGATCTTTTCATGCGTCTTGAACGGCAGGAACGGATCGTTTAGGCCCCGTCGACATGGGCAATGTGATTTTCTTTGGTGAAATGGTCGGAGGCTTCGGTTTGTTCATGGCTTGGGCGTTCTGGGAATATCGCAAAACCCAGAAATTGGTCGAACAGGATCGAAAAGAGGCCGAGGCGCTCAAACAGAAAGACGCGGCATCCTGAACGGGAGCAAGGTTCGCACAATTGGTGACCTGAGCCGGCGACAAGACAGAGTCTCATGGGTTGCAAGGCCGGATGTGCCCTGAGCGTAATCGATAATCGAGCGACTATAGAAAGGCGTATCCTCCAGGGTCTGAACGATCTTCGGTGCGGCCTGTTCCATAGCGCCGGCGCGGCGGCTAATTCTCCAAATTGATGTTGCTGGTAGATCAACTGACTGAGTCTGGATGGCGGGCCGTATGGACCCGTCTTCGCCAATCTTAATATGCAGATCTCGCTGCGGGCTACCAACAGGATCGGTAACATAGCGGATCAGCGTTTCTCCATTATCGAGCGGGGTTCGCGACCAGTCCCAATAATCGAAGCCTTTTGTTACCGGCTCCAGTCCAAAATTTGAATCGACATAGCCGTGGCCCTGCCAGGATAGACCTGGGCGTTCGAAATCTACCGAGATTTTGGCGTGCGAACAGGCAGGGGACCAGAAGTGATGGGCGCGCGTGTCGAGTTGGAATGATTCTTTGTTGAGATAAGGAAGGTCCACCCGAACGCGCCCACGGACGCGCCTGGGGAATGGGGCCCCAATCTCATCAAAATCGACTTCTAAGCCGCCGTCCACAAGCTGGACGCGGCTGTTACCTGTCTCATAACGCGTCGCTGTGCGGCGCGTATCTTGGCGTCGCCGCTCGGTCATGCTCCAGCGCTGAGGTGGACCATATAGGGCCATATTAATCGCGCAGTGATCGCCGGGGTCAGCCCAGTTTTTCCAGGCGTAGTAGGGCGAAAACACGCTGCCGACAAAGATGATGATCACCAGCGCATTTTTTCCGTCAGCGCTGACGCCATCAATGTACCACCAGGCATAGCCACCCGGCGGTGGGGTATAATCAAACCGGAAACCAAATGGCGTTTCGGGCGCATCCGAGAGGGTGGTCAGCGCTTCGGGCTGACGAGGCGTGTGCGGTTCCGACGTTTTTTTCAACATGAAAACAAAGGGCCCTCGATGCAACCAAAGCGATTGTCCATCTATCTTGACACAACAATTCGTATACATAAAGTGACATTCAGGGAGGCGATATGACTTTAGACGCCCAAATCAATTTGAGTCTGGAACAGGCCATCGCCTCGAAGATAGACGATAAATGTCCGCCCAAGCTGAAATCCGCGCTTCATCATGCTGTCTTTCCGGGCGGAGCCCATGTCAGACCAAAGCTCTGCCTCGCGGTTGCCAGCGCGTGCAATCCGGACGCCGATTTGACCGACGCAATGGCGGCGGCAACAGCGCTTGAGCTGCTCCATTGCGCCTCTCTTGTGCATGATGACCTGCCTTGTTTTGATGATGCAGACCAAAGGCGCGGCAAAGCCACCGTCCACGTAGCCTACGGCGAAAACCTCGCGGTGCTCGCGGGCGACGCATTGATTATTCTCGCCTTCCAGACATTGGCGCGCAAGGCGCTCACCCATTTCAGAGAACTAACTTTGGTGATGTCGGAGGCAACGGCCCCGCCAAATGGAATCGCGGCTGGTCAGGCCTGGGAAAGTGAATCGGAAATCGATCTGCATGCCTACCATCATTCGAAAACAGCTGCGCTGTTCGTTGCGGCGGCTCGAGCAGGGGCCGTCTCGGTTGGTGTCAGTGATGCTGAATGGCGCGCGCTCGGCGTGCATTTAGGATCAGCCTATCAAATCGCGGATGATTTGCGCGATGCGGTTCTCAGCCCGGAAGAGCTGGGTAAGCCGGCGAAGCAGGATGTTCGCAATTGTCGTCCGAGCGCAGTCGAATCCTATGGGGTCAATGGTGCTTATACCCGGTTGCGCGATGCCATCGAGGCGGCTGCGTCCTCTGTACCGGATTGCGCTGGAACCGAAAGCTTGCGTCAGCTGATTTATGCGCAAGCCATCAGACTTACACCTGAGCACCTTGTCCACGAAGTCGCTTAATCAAGCGCGAGGGTCGAACGACTCCATCGTTGATCGCCTTAAGAATCTACGTGCGCGTTTGTTGGCGAATCCGAAGTTTCAAAAGTTTTGCGCCGGGTTCTGGCCGACGAAATTTGTCGCGCGTTCGAAGGCCGCAGAGGTCTTCGATCTGTGTAACGGCTTTGTTTATTCGCAGGTTTTATTTGCTTGCGTGCGGCTGAATTTGCTTGAAACGCTGCGCCAGGACAGTCGCACGATCGAAGCGATCGCGGCCTACACAAACCTCCCATTGGAAGGTGCCCGCCGGCTGGTCATGGCTGCTGTTTCACTTGATATTTTAGCGACCCGATCGGGTGACCGGTTTGGCCTGGGCGAGGCCGGTGCCGCCATTCTTGGCAATCCAGGCCTGCAGGGCATGATCCTGCACCATGAGCATTTCTACAAGGATCTGCAAAACCCTGTCGCGCTGCTCAGTGAACGCACCAATAAGACCGCGCTGTCGAACTATTGGTACTATTCGGCGAAGCAAGATCACAATGATGCCGAGCGCGCGGTGATGACCACTTACTCGGATCTAATGAGTGAGACGCAAACGGTTCTGGCGGACGAAGTTTTGCGCGCCTATCAGTTCGAGCAGCATATACATCTTATGGATGTCGGTGGGGGCGATGGTGCGTTCTTGAGAAAAGCGCACGCGGATAGCCCGGAACTTGAATTGAGTTTGCTCGACTTGCCCACGGTGGTTGAGCTGGCAAGTCAGAGACTGAACGCGGATGGGGTTCCTGTTCGGGCGCGCGCTGGGAACATGTTTGAGGATGAGTGGCCGGATGAGGCGGATCTGATCACGCTTATTCGGGTGGCGCTCGATCATGATGACGAGAAAGTAGAGATTCTGCTCCGTCGGGCGCGCGCCGCTTTAAAGCCGGGAGGCGTTCTTCTGCTAGCCGAACCCATGACTGATTCTCCGAAGGTCGGATTCGCCTATTTTGGGTTTTACCTGTGGGCGATGGGCTCCGGGCGGGCGCGATCGTCAGAAGAGTTACGCCACATGCTGCACCGGGCAGGCTTTACAGAAACCCGTATGCTGCAAACCGGCTTACCGGACCTTATACGCGTTATACGAGCATCGTAATAATTAATTGACAACCGGAAGTGTCAATCTATGATGACACTCATGATTAATTCGGCTCGTTCAGCATATAAAACGCACGCTGATGATCCGCAGAACCCTGTGGACCTCTTACGAGAACTTGAGCTGAAGTCAGATGCCATCGTGTTCCTCGGAGATCAGCAAGTTGACTTGATCTCGCTTAATCTAAAGCGCCCCGAGGACACTGACCTCGTCGTCGACGTTGAGTGGAGTGGAATCAGCACCGGGACAGAGAGGTTGCTTTGGTCTGGCAAGATGCCAGCGTTTCCCGGTTTGGCTTATCCGCTTGTGCCCGGATATGAGTCGGTTGGACGCGTTGTCCATTCCGAGCTTCATCGCGACTGGGTCGGTTCATACGTCTTCGTGCCGGGGGCAAACTGTTACGAACACGCCGCGGGTTTGTTTGGCGCGACATCGTCCAGGATCATCATCCCACAATCGCGCGCGGTTCGGCTCGACGGGTCGGTGCAGCGCAATGATGTGTTGCTCGCGCTCGCGGCAACCGCGCATCATGCGCTGAACCAATCGGAGTTGCCGGAACTGATTATTGGGCACGGCGTTCTGGGAAGATTGATGGCGCGCCTTGTGATCGCGCTCGGTGGACGCGCGCCGCAGGTCTGGGAGACCAATGTGCAGCGTCAAGACGGTGATGGCTATTCGGTCATGCATCCGGAATCAGATGTTCGCCGCGACTATAAATTCGTTTGTGATGTCAGCGGTAATGTCGAGGCAATCGACACCGCCATATCGCACTGTGGCAAAGGCGCTGAGATCGTTCTTGCAGGCTTTTATGCAGACCGCGTCTCTTTCGCATTTCCAGCGGCGTTTATGCGCGAAGTCTCGTTCAAAATCGCCGCCGAATGGGATCGTTCCGATATGGAAGCGGTTCTGATGCTGCGTCGAAGAGGCGTTCTGAACCTGGATGGGCTTGTCACGCATGCGGAGACACCTGCCGCTGCGCAACGCGCCTACCAGACCGCGTTTTCAGACCCCGACTGCCTAAAAATGGTATTGGATTGGAGGAGCCACCATGACCACTTTGCTTGATACCTACTCGTCTCGAGGGGCGGGGGATGATGGTTCCTACGACGCCACGGGCGGAGGCTCTGAACCGAGCCCTGATGAGCGTCCTGCCAAGGAAACCCAGATCATCGCGATCTACGGAAAAGGCGGGATAGGGAAATCTTTTACGCTTGCCAATCTGAGTTACATGATGGCGCAACAAGGCAAGAAGGTCTTGCTCATCGGGTGTGACCCGAAGAGCGACACGACTTCTCTGCTCTTCGGCGGGCGAGCTTGTCCGACGATTATTGAAACCTCCTCCCGGAAAAAGGAGTCCGGCGAAGAAGTCGAGATCGGCGATGTTTGCTTCAAGCGGGACGGGGTCTACGCCATGGAGCTCGGCGGGCCCGAAGTCGGACGCGGGTGCGGTGGACGCGGCATCATTCACGGCTTTGAGCTGCTTGAGAAACTCGGCTTTCACGAGTGGGACTTCGATTATGTCCTGCTCGACTTCCTAGGCGATGTGGTCTGCGGAGGTTTCGGACTGCCGATCGCGCGGGACATGTGCCAGAAAGTGATCGTGGTCGGCTCGAACGACCTGCAATCACTGTATGTGGCCAATAATGTCTGCTCAGCGGTGGAGTATTTCCGCAAACTGGGTGGCAATGTCGGCGTCGCGGGCATGGTCATCAACAAGGATGACGGCACAGGCGAGGCGCACGCTTTTGCAAAAGAGGTCGGAATTCCGGTGCTCTCCGCCATTCCGGCGGACGAGGATATTCGGCGCAAATCTGCCAATTATCAGATTGTCGGAAAACCGGGTTCGCAATGGGCGCCGATGTTTGAGGCTCTGGCAGAAAATGTTGCCAGCGCGCCGCCAATTCATCCGACGCCATTAGGCCAGGACGGATTGTTGGATTTGTTTTCAGCCGAAGAAACCGGGGCTGATTTCACGCTAATTCCCGCAACCATCGCGGATATGCGCGGCGCCAATATCGCCGAAAAACCATCACTCGAAGTCATCTATGAGGAGATTTAAGGGCGCATGAGCGAACGGGAGGGCATTGTCGAACGGAGAACAGAGCCAGGCTCTGATGGCGAAGCCATGCCGATTGGTGACGCCACATGTCATGGCGGTGCCGAGACGCTTCGCGAGGCCGCCAGCAAAGCCGGCAAACAGACCCTGCTTGAGCAATATGCCAAGGACTATCCGGTCGGCCCACACGATCAGCCTCAGAGCATGTGCCCCGCCTTTGGGTCCTTGCGCGTTGGCTTGCGCATGAAGCGCACCGCGACGATCCTTTCGGGCTCGGCATGCTGTGTTTATGGCCTGACCTTCACTTCGCATTTCTACGGCGCGAAGCGGAATGTCGGATATGTGCCGTTCAATTCCGAAACGCTCGTGACTGGAAAGCTGTTCGAGGACATCAAGGAAGCCGTCGAGAAAACGGCGGACCCAGACCGCTATGATGCGATCGTTGTCACCAATCTCTGTGTGCCGACAGCGTCTGGTGTGCCACTTCGTCTGTTGCCCGAGACGATCAATGGCGTACGCATCATCGGCATTGATGTGCCCGGATTCGGCGTGCCGACGCATGCTGAAGCGAAAGATATCCTGGCGGGCGCGATGCTGAATTATGCGCGCCGCGAAGCGGAGCAGGGCGTGGTTCAGCGCGCCCCAGGTGATCAGAGCGATTTGCCGAAAATCACGCTGCTTGGCGAAATGTTTCCCGCCGACCCAATCGGCATCAGCCATCTCTTGCAGCCCATGGGGCTGACCGCAGGTGTGGTTGTGCCGACGCGCGAATGGCGCGAGCTTTACACGGCGCTGGATTGTGCGTCCGTGGCGGCAATTCATCCCTTCTACACCGCTTCGATCAGAGAATTTGAAGCGGCAGGCCGGTCGATTGTTGGATCGGCGCCCGTTGGGGCTGACGGCGCAGCAGATTGGCTGGAAGCCATTGGCCAGTCCTGCGGAATTGCTCGCGACAAAATTGATGCCGCCAAGAATGGCGCCGTCGGTGCGATTAAAGGCGCGCTGTCGAGCATGCCGATCAAAGGGCGGATCACACTTTCCGGCTATGAAGGGTCGGAGCTTCTGGTGGCGCGCTTGCTTTGCGAAAGCGGGGCGGATGTGCGCTATGTCGGTACAGCCTGTCCAAAAACGAAATGGTCGGATGCGGACCGTGAATGGTTAGAAGCCCGCGGCGTCGAGGTGCGGTTCAGAGCTTCGCTTGAAACCGATCTCGCGGCCCTGGAAGCTTTCGAGCCCGATCTCACCATTGGAACGACACCGGTCGTGCAGAAGGCGAAAGAGCTGGCGACGCCGGCGCTTTACTTCACGAACTTGATCTCGGCGCGCCCGATTATGGGGCCTGCTGGCGCTGGGTCACTGGCCCAAGTGATCAATACCGCAATCGCTGGAAAAGACCGGTTTGAGAGTATGCGTGACTTCTTCGAAGGGGTCGGGCACGGCGATACTGCCGGCGTTTGGGAAGGCACACCCAAAATCAATGAAGGCTTCCGCGCCAAACAGGAGCGCAAGCTGGCCCTTGCGGCCAAGCGCGCTGCAGACTTGAAGGAGCCGGTCGGATGCTAGTGCAAGATCATGACCGCGCTGGTGGCTATTGGGGCGCGACCTACATTTTCTGCGCTGTCAAAGGCTTGCAGGTGGTTATCGATGGCCCTGTTGGCTGCGAGAACCTGCCTGTGACATCGGTCTTACATTATACCGACGCGCTCCCGCCGCATGAGCTGCCGATCACCGTAACCGGTCTCGGCGAGGAAGAGCTCGGGCAGCTTGGAACCGAGCAGGCGATGAAGCGCGCGCGGGCGGCACTTGATCCGGCCCTTCCAGCCGTTGTGGTCACCGGGTCGATCGCTGAAATGATTGGTGGTGGGGTGACGCCTGAAGGCGCCAATGTGAAGCGCTTCCTGCCGCGGACGATTGATGAGGATCAATGGCAAAGCGCAGACCGAGCCCTTCTCTGGCTGTGGACGGAATTTGCTCAAACCAAAGGGCGCAATCCGAGACCGCGAAAAAAGAAAGAGGGCGACAAGCCGCGCGTAAATATTATCGGGCCCAGCTATGGCATGTTTAATATGCCGTCAGATCTCGCAGAAATCCGCCGCCTGGTTGAGGGGATCGGTGCTGAGATTAATATGGTCTTCCCGCTAGGGAGTCATATCGAAGATACGCGAAAGCTCATCGATGCTGACGTTAACATCTGCATGTATCGCGAGTTTGGCCGTCGTCTTTGTGAAGCGATAGATATCCCGTATTTGCAAGCCCCGATAGGGCTGCACTCGACGACAAAGTTTCTCCGAGAACTGGGCCGCCTGACTGGACTTGATCCAGAACCCTTTATCGAGTCCGAAAAGCACTCAACCATCAAACCGCTTTGGGATCTCTGGCGCTCGGTCACTCAGGATTTCTTCGGCACCGCAAATTTCGCGATTGTGGCGAATGAAACCTATGTTCGAGGTGTTCGAAACTATCTGGAGAATGATCTCGGCTTGCCCTGTGCGTTCGCGGTCGAACGCAAAGCCGGTGAGAAACCGGACAATGATGCGGTTCTCGAAGCCATAAAAACCAAGGCCCCGTTCATTCTGTTCGGGAGCTTTAACGAGCGCATGTACATTCAGGAGGCTGGTGGCCGGACACAATACCTGCCGGCTTCTTTCCCCGGTGCGGTCATCCGACGTCATACCGGCACACCTTTCATGGGCTATTCGGGCGCGACGTATCTTGTCCAGGAAGTTTGTAACGCGCTGTTTGATGCGCTGTTCCACATTCTTCCGCACAGCAAGGATATGGACCGCGCCGAACCGACCCCAACTGCGCGGGCGCAGGCTCCTCGCTGGGAAACGGGGTCGTTCAAAACGCTCGACCGCTTGGTTGAAGAGTTTCCTGTCCTGACCCGGATTTCCGCAGCCAAACGCCTTCGCGACGAAGCGGAGTCAACGGCGCGTCGAATGGGCAGCGATACGGTTTGCGCGGCACATGTTGAGGCCAGCTTTGA
>JAYZAM010000164.1:0-3014 GCA_036339715.1 Pseudomonadota bacterium
TTCATCGGTTGGATGCGCGTGCAGAAGGCTAAATCCTCCAGCGATTAGAGCCGGGGTTTGCTGCACCTCTATCGCCTTTAGATATCGGTTCAGAAAGTCGGCATCATCTGGCTGCATATCCGCGTCGAGGAATAGGATCCAATCTGTTTCCGCAAGTTCCTTCAGGCGATTCCTTGCATGGCTACGGCCAATATTTCGGGGGGCGACAATCAAGCGCGCGGGCCCTGGATAACGCAGGATATGGCGGGTGAGCTGCCGTGCCAGGTCCACGTCTAGTGAGCCGTCGTCGAAAACCAGCAATGTGCATTCATCAGCGCCCTCCATGCGAGCGAGACCGCACAGCAAAGCGTCTGCGCTGTCTTTCCATGTTGGGACACAAATGGTGACTTTAGCCTCGCCGGGACGGGCATTGGTTACCACCGCTTCGCCTTCAAGCGTTTTGCCGATCTGATCGGTCAGCGCGCCGATTCCACGATCGGGCAGAGCAGAATGTGTGGGCGCGGTCGTCATACTCATCGGATTTTATTTGCGTCCCCTAAGAGGCACGGAACTGTCATTAGCATGACATGCAGATCGAGCCAGAAGGATGATCTGTTCACATATTCCACGTCCAAGCGAACGCGCTCGCGCACCAGTTCCTTTGTATGCACTGGGCCACGCGATCCATTGATTTGTGCCCAGCCCGTAATACCGGGTTTTACCCGGTGTCGGTGGGCATAATCGCCGACGATATTCTGAACGGATTGTGTTTCACTGGTCATGCCAACCGCATGCGGTCGGGGACCAACAATCGACATTTCACCCTTAAGGACGTTCCACAATTGCGGCAGCTCATCCAAGGAGGTCTGGCGGATAATACGTCCGACTCGCGTAATGCGCGGATCGTCAGCAACGGTCTGCTGTGAGATCTTCTCGGCTGCAGCTGGGTCATCGCGCATGGTCCGGAACTTCCAGACGCGAATAATCTGATTGTTAAAGCCATGCCGCTTCTGGCGGAAAATCACCGGACCCTTGCTTTCGAGTTTAATGGCCAGCGCAAGGAAGATTAGAAGCGGGCTGAATAAAGCCAGCATCAGACTGGCAAAGAAAAGATCGAAAATACGTTTCGACAGGGCCCGGCGCGCATCATTCGGACTGCCCGAGACGTAGGCTGCTGGCGAGTGTGCGATTTGCGCCAGGCTCTCAGTTTCCGGGTCAAAGCCCTCAAGATCCAAGAGCAGCACCACGCGTTGCGGTAGCACCCGCAAACGGTCAATCATCGCCCGTACGCGATCACGCGCGTCAGAGGTGACGGTGACGATGATCCGATCAATTTCCGGCAATCGATCCCATTCGAACAGATCATCAAGCTGTCCAAGAAGCGGGGTTCCGGCCAGGGTTGTCGGGGCCCGCGACAGTCGGTCATCAAAGATCCCGACAATGTTGAGTTCACGAGACTTGGCGTTTCGCTCAATCAGGCGCTGGGCATTTTCGGTTGATCCGACAATGATGACATTCTCGCTGATCCATCCGACTCTTGCGAGATGCCGTCCAATTACTAGAGCGTGGATGTGCAAGCAATTGATCACCAGCCAGGTCGAGAAGATCGCGGCGAGGGCGAAAGGTGCAATGTCTGCCGGATAGATTATGTGGATCGCCAACGCCAAACACCCGAGCGGGAGGCCAGATCCGTAAGCGGTCGTCAGAACGTGATCTATGATTCCGCGGTTAAATCCGAGATTGTAGGCAGATGCCGTGCGCAGGCTCCAGGACAAAACCACTGGAATCAAGGCGAATGGCGTAAATTGATACACTGACGCGTATAGGAAACCGGCTCCCGAATGAAGTAGGAAATAAGTCGCAATCAGGCTGGCAACGATCGCATCCAGCCACCGTAATCCGGCCCGAATTCCAGAAAAACGAAGTGGAAATCGACGTGAAGGCAACTGGGCAGAGGCGACGTCAACTGTATCATTTGCGGGCGATTCAGGCCTATCGACATCGCGCACCGGGGCGTTGCGCGCCACGATCGATGTCTTATGCAATTCGTTTGCGACCCGCGTCGACATTGCCTATCCCTTTTTTGCCCGACATTAACCTTGCACATCTCGGTCAAGATTAACCTTCGCCCATCCGGCAAATTTAATGCAATTCCGGGGCCGCCTTGAGGGCAACTGTCAGAAACGACTGTCCTGTGTCTCTGTTACAGCTTGTCCTTCACCCATTCGCGGGTCAAAAAACCGTCAATCACATCGCAAACAAGGCCGATTTCCGTCAGCGCGGAGACATAACGTTCAGGATCAACCAGGGTTTTCCAAACCGATCCGGCCTCGAATTGGTCATCCGCTTCGAGAGCCAGCGTTAGATGGTCGCCCTCAAAGATTCCACGAAGTTTTCCACCTTTGAAATGCCGTTCCAGCGCAATCAGCCGTTCCATGCGATCCGGCGTGAGCAGGGCCCGCGCTTCGACCTGATCGTTCGAGTAGATGGTGAAATTGTCTTCAAGCTCTTTCGCCACGAGATCGACCTTTTGCAGGGACTTGTCGCCAAAGAAGCCTTTCCACCAGCCCTGACGCGCAATCATCGTACGCCCCAGAAAACGCTGCGGATATTCAATATGGAATAAGAGGCCCTGAAAGGTTGTGACGGTGCGACGGTTTTTGCCTGAGCCGCGCTCCTCGGTCAGCTTGCACTCGACCAGGGAGAAATGCGCGTCCGCCCGGTCGCCCTGGATCAGATCCTCGAATTTGCGATCATCGTAGCTTGGCAAGAGCTTGGCGGTTTTCAGGACGTTAAAGGCTGGCGTCGGCGCAGCGGCATCGCCGCCGCCCCCAAGAATATGTGCGGCCGCTGAACCGCCCGCCGTCTGTGATTTCAGCCAGGCGCCAGCGGTTTGCCAGTTCGAGATGCCGCTGACATCCGGGTGTAGGGTCTCATAGCTGAAGCCAAAGGATTCAGCCGCTGCGCCGACCACCAATTGTTTGGTCTGCGACTTGACCCCAAACAGGGGGATCCAGGAGGCTGCGCTTGCCAGC
>JAYZAM010000165.1:0-13616 GCA_036339715.1 Pseudomonadota bacterium
CCGAATCAAGGATGACGTGGCGACATGCCAGACAGAAACCCGCTTGATCTCTCAGCGATTGATCCACCGAGTTGGCGCATCATGGTCGAAGAGGCAGTCTATGGTCCGTATACGCTCGGCCAGATGCGAGCTTTTTCCGAAGAAGGGCGCTTATCGGATGCCTCCAGGGTCGCAACGGAAGATGGCAGCGCCTTCAAACCGGCCTTCCAATATTCGGAATTACGAAGCTTTTTTCCGGGTTTGACCGAACACGAAGCGCCCAAACCTGAGAGCGCTCCAGCGAATTATCTGATTACGGTGCAGGCTGATGGCGACGGCCGCCGGGCCGTCATCTCGGTGCTCAATGAGTGCGGTCGATTTGCCGAACTCATGCCGGGCAGCTTCATTTTGCACACATCAGACAGGCTCGTTGAGATCCGCGAAAAACTTTCAACGGTGCTCGCTGAGCGCGGTCGTTTTATCATCGTCAATGCGAGCACCGGCCAACTGGCTTGGATGGGCCTGCGAGATGAAGCTAGCGCGCACGCAAAAATCGTCTGGAAGCGCGACGACTAAGCCGCGATTTCAATGTCCATAGGCGCCATAGGCGCTTTACCAAGGATCATATCCGCTGCTTTTTCCGCAACCATAATCGTTGGAGCATTGGTGTTCCCACCGATCAGCGTCGGCATCACCGAAGCATCGACCACACGCAATCCATCCACACCGCGCACACGCAGCTCGCCATCCACCGGATCGGAGTCATGAATGCCCATCGCAACGGTTCCGACCGGATGATAAATGGTTTCGCCATAGGTCCGGATGAACGCATCGATCTCATCATCCGTTTGGACGTCTTGGCCGGGCAGAGCCTCAGTCCCGCGCAACGGCGACAAGGCGTTCTGTCCCGCAATTTCGCGCATCATTTTCACCGAATCGCGCATCGTGATCCGGTCGCCTTCTGTCGCGAGATAGTTTGGATCAATCGCCGGGTGCTCAAACGGGTCTGAGCTCTGGATCATGATTGTGCCGCGACTCTCGGGGCGCAGCTGACAGGAATGAATGGTGAAACCGTCGCGCTTATAGTCATAATTGCCGTGCTCTCGCATCATCGCGTTGACCAGATGCAGCTGGATGTCGGGGCGGTCGAGCCCTTCCCGCGTTTTCAGGAATGCCCCGGCTTGGAGGAAATTATCTGCCCCGGGCCCAGCTTTCGTCATTAAATATTTGATCGCCACCGCGAACTTTTTCAGGCCGGCCTGCTTGGAATAGGCTGAGGCTTTTTGGGTCATTTCATGAATGACCGTGACGTCGAGATGATCCTGCAGGTTTGCTCCAACATTGGGGCTGTCGGACACGCAAGTCACGCCCGCGGCGCGCACTTGATCGGCAGGGCCGATGCCGGACAATTGCAGGATTTGCGGCGACTGAACGGCGCCTGCGCAGACAATCACTTCCTTTTCGGCGTGCAGCGTTTCAGGTTGAGCGCCCTTCTTGGCCACCGTTTCAACGCCATAGGCCTGGCCGCCTCGGAAAACGACTCGGGACACGAGGGCTGTCGACATGATTGTGAGGTTTGGTCGCTCTTTCTCAATCGGGCGCAAAAAGGCGAAGGAGGCGCTCCAGCGCTCGCCTTCATGGATGGTCCGTTGATACGGGCCGAACCCTTCTTGCTGCGCCCCATTAAAGTCATCGGTTTCAGGATAGCCCGCCTCGACCCCGGCACGCACAAACATATCATAGAGCGTATCTTGCATCGGGCTTTCTTCGACACGAAGCGGGCCGTCTCCGCCATGAAAATCATTCGCCCCGCCTTGATATCCTTCAGACTTGCGGAAGTAAGGCAAAACATCCGCAAACCCCCAGCCGGTCAGGCCGCTCTGGCGCCATTGATCATAGTCTCGCGCGTGCCCCCGAATGTAAATCATGCCGTTAATCGAAGACGATCCGCCCCATCCGCGCCCGCGCGGCCAATACAACTTGCGATCATTCATATGTTTCTGCGGCGTCGTCCAGAATCCCCAGTTTTGTGGGTTTTCCTGCTTGATGAGGCCGCCAACGCCGGCGGGCATCCGAATCAACAAAGAGGTATCTTTCTTACCCGCCTCAATCAGACAAACAGAAATATTGGGATCCTCACTCAACCGATTGGCAAGTACACAGCCGGCACTACCTGCACCTACAATGATGTAATCGAACCCTTTTTTACCGGCCATTTCTGCTTCCCCAGATGTTTCTTCTTTGCCTGTCGAACCTGACAGGGCGGACGTGTTGTCAACCATTTGTGAACCCAAGACGCCTAATGTCAATCAAATCAACCTTGTGCGCTTGTCGCACCCATTCGAGAGACAAAATGAGTCTGCCCCTACGCCAGGAAGACCCCCGCACCAGCGTTCGCGCAAAGCGGGACCGCCGTCGCCATTTCAGGGTGCCTTTGCGGCTGAGTGGACGGTTTCTGCATGCGGACGCTGACCATACGTTTCTTACCAAAGATATTTCATGTGGCAGCGCCAGTCTCGAGGCGGTTTCGGTTCCGCCGATAGGCACAAAGATCGTCTGCTATTTCGATGATCTTGGCCGCGTCGCCGCAACCGTCACACGCGAAACGGAAGATGGGTTTGCGGTCCAGTTTCAATCGCCACAGCATAAGACAGACAAGCTCGCAGACCGTCTTGTCTGGTTGATGAACCACAAGAAGTACAATCTTGAGGACGAACGCAATGCTCCCCGCAAAGCGGCTGGGGGCCCGGCGCTCGTGACACGAACGAATGGCACCAAAATCCAGTGTCGCGTGATTGATATTTCCCTCTCGGGCGCTGCCTTTGAGTTCGATGGCCCAGTGCCAATTGTCGGCGAACAAGTTCGCGTTGGGACCCTGCGCGGCGAGGTTGTTCGCGCTGTTACGGGCGAATTTGCAATTCGTTTTCTTCACCCGAAGAAAGACTGACCTCAAGACAATTTGACTTGAAGTCTTTTTCGTCGGCCTCCATTTAGAGCCTAGATTGGCAGAGGACACAGACGATGGACTATAATCCTGATATCGGCGCACCGCCTCCCGTCTGGACCAGATTGCGCTTTGAAGCGCGTGCAGCTGCGGCTGATGAACCAACAATGGCGAGCTATATAGACGCGGCGATCCTCAGCCACGAAACGATTTGCCAAGCACTCGCCTTCCACCTCGCTGAAAAACTCGCGGGCCCGGAAATGGGTGCACAGCAAGTAAGGCAGGTCATCGCCAACGCATATGACAAAAATCACGATTTGGTCGAAGCGGCCGAAGCCGATATGCAAGCCACGCTCGAGCGTGATCCAGCTTGCCGAGGCATGCTGCAACCGTTTTTGTTCTTCAAGGGGTTTCTTGCTCTGCAAACCCACCGGATTGCCAACCATCTCTGGAAAGAGGGACGTGAGACCTTGGCGTTTCATTTCCAATCGCGCGCAAGCGAACTCTTCGCGGTCGACATTCACCCCGCCGCGACGATTGGCAATGGCGTGATGCTGGACCACGCAACCGATATCACCATTGGTGAAACCGCGATCGTGGGCGACAATTGCTCGCTCTTGCATGGCGTCACTCTGGGCGGCACCGGCAAAGAAGTTGGCGATCGTCACCCCAAAATCGGCGATGGCGTCCTGCTGTCCGTTGGCGCAAAAGTGCTCGGAAACATCCGTATTGGTGACGAAGCAAAAGTCGCCGCAGGATCGGTCGTTCTCAAAGATGTGCCCGCGCAATGCACCGTCGCAGGCGTTCCGGCGAAACAGGTTGGCGGCCCTTGCTGCGAACCGGCCCGGAGCATGGATCAGGCCATTCCGGAAGACATCGCAAAATAATTAGGTGCGGTTGCCTTTGACTTTGTTGCAGTGCGCATGCGCGAGCTGCAAATTGTCGATCGTGTCTGCGCCGCCTTTCGAACGCGGGATGATATGATCAATTGTGGCGCGTTGCTTCTGCCAGATCCGGGCATGGCCGGCCTCAAATCGATTTCGCAGCATTTGCTTACCGCACAAGGCGCAAAACCCGGCTTGCGCTTGCCAGAGGCTTTCAATGTCCGGCGTGTGCGCCAGCCGAAACGGCTGGCTCAAAACGGTATCGCGAGGATGATGCGTGGGATCAACCAGTCTCTCAGGAACGGGATCGCCAAAGCGATCACGAGAATGGACAAATCGAGATTGCCAAGCGGCGGGATGATCCGGCGGATCGGTCGTGCGACGGGTTCGATGATCTGAAACAGGAACTGATAGATCGACCGAACTGTTTGATTGCGATTATCGACAACGCCGCCAATCATCAGCCAGCCCAGGATCACATAAGCCAAGAGGGCGAAGAAGTAGATCGTCAGGATCGGCGAAATGAAATAGCCGTGAAGGGCCGCGAGCAGACTTTGCAAAGCTCAGACTCCGTTATTGTTTTCTAGTCAGGTAGAGGGCTTCCTGCATTGCCGCAAGATCCTAGCTAGTCCGTGTTTCGAAATCGTTTCGATTGGGCGTCGACCATTGCCCGCCCAATCGGTTCGGGAAGGATTCGACTGAGCGTGGCGAGACCTTTATTTACCGCGCCAGGAACAACAACCGGACGCCCCATCTCACAGGCCTCAATCCCGGCTTCGACGACGGGTGCCGCTTCCATCCACATCAAATCCGGCATCTCATTGGTACGTTCCCGCGTTCCATTCACATCATGAAACTCAGACCAGGTGAAACCCGGACAAAGCGCCGTACAATGCACATCATTATGACCCGCTGCTTTGGCTTCAGCATTCACGCTTTCTGAGAACTTGATCATCCCAGATTTTACACTGGCATAGAGCGTGTGCCCGTTCGATCCCGGCGTATATCCCGCCAGTGACGCGACATTGATAATTCGGCCAAACCCGCGCTCCGCCATACCCGGAAGGACTTTATGGGTGAGCTCAATCGGCGCGGTATAGAGCACGCGCAGAAAGGTCGCCTGGTCCTTCCATTTCGTATTGAAGAACGTGCCGGGCAGACCGTAACCCGCATTGTTGACGACCCCGTCCACGTGTCGACCCGCCTCTTTTATCTCTTTCAAAATCGTGTCGACGCTGCTGGCGCGGGCAAGATCCTGAGAAATAACCAGGGTCGCCACCTTGTGCTTTTCTTCAAGGTCGCGCGCGAGTTTTTCGAGTCGGTCTGCGCGCCGGGCTGTAAGCGCCAAATCCCAGCCGAGCGCGGCATACTGTTTCGCAAACTCTTCGCCAATTCCGGCAGACGCACCCGTGATGAGCATTAATTTCCGATCCGGCATGATGTCTCCTAAGCCTGTTTCCGCCACACGCGGACCTTGGTGAGAAAGGCAAGATTTAAGCGTTCTGCCGTAAAGCCGGCACGCGTCATGTGCGGATCAAACGCCCAGCTCAAATAGCCTTTATAATAGGGTTCGTGGAATCCTTCAGGGAAATATTCGAGGAACCCGTCAACGCCTGGATTGTCCCCGAATTGAAGGCTGTCTGCGATGATAAAACTACCGCCTGGCTTCAGGACACGGGCGGCTTCCGCGATCACCTTGGGTCGGACTCGCGGCGGCAATTCATGGAACAGATAAATCGAAACGATCTCATCAAATTGCTCATCCGCGAACGGCAAGGCCTCGGCCTGCCCCTCGACAATTTCGGCCTGGGGCCAGTGTCGGACAGACCTTCTCGCTGCTTCCGCATAGGGCGGTGAGAGATCGATTCCAGTCAACTTGAGCTTCGGCCTCGCGGTCAGGATTTGCGACATGAACCGCCCTGTGCCGCAAGCGAGATCCAGAACCTGGGTCTCACGCTGATCTTTACCGCTAATTTCTCGGACGAGTTCGGCCAGTGCGGCGCGGCGCATGGCACTCGCCGCTCCGGTAAACAAAGCTTCCACTTGATGATCATATATCTCAGCACTTTCGTCGCTGAGCCAGCCGTCTGTTTGATAATGGAAATTCTGCCGATAATAAGCCGGAAATCGCTTTGGGTCCGACGCAAGAGACTCTCGAACTTCGGTTCCATTCCGGTCAAGCCGACGTTGATCTACCTCAGCAAC
This sequence comes from Pseudomonadota bacterium, assembly GCA_036339715.1. Classification (GTDB taxonomy): domain Bacteria; phylum Pseudomonadota; class Alphaproteobacteria; order Caulobacterales; family Hyphomonadaceae; genus Henriciella. The sequence continues at coordinate 6,013 of JAYZAM010000165.1, forward strand.
ATCATCCAGGAAACGTCGCGCGCGCCCAATCGCGCTTGGGAGATCGCGCAAACGCATCTCTCGCCGCACCGGATCCGGATAAAGACCAGCTTCTACATTCGCCCGATCCTGTCGGAACAGATCGAAATAGGCTTTTCGAAGCGCTTTCAGCTCCGGTTGGTTTTTCGGTTTAAAAACGGGCTCACCGGGTCGATTGAACCCAGCAGACCGACGTCTTGCGAGCGCGTACTGACCGCCATACCACGCCGATCGCAAACCCTGCGCCGCAGTGTAGCGGGCCCGACCGGCCGTTTTCTTGGCGTTTTCGATTAATCCCATAACCAGAACATGGCGTCACCCATCGCCTTCGTCCAGTGTCAAACACGCCGCGCCCTTCAGCTTCTATTCAGATTGGTTCAGGCAACGATCTTGCAGCATGAAACATTTGTGGGCGGATGAACCCTAACCGATAGGAGATCAGCCAATGATCAGAACGAGTCTCTTCTTGAGCGCCACAGCCCTGTGTCTGGCACCATCCGCGTTGGCCGATCACGACGGCTATCACTCTATGGGAAAGTATCACAGTGCCCAACCAACGATTGCCAGCGCTGCCTGCGAACGTCAGCAAGACAACGATCGTCTGGCCGGTGGCATTGTCGGCGCGGTTGCAGGTGGATTGATCGGGGCCGCGATTGGCGGCGAACTTGAGCCAGATAATGGTTATCACAGATATCGCGGTCACAGAGGATATCACGGGTATCGTGGATACCGCCGCGGCCCCCGTTACTACTATCATGATCGCGGTGATGATGGCGCCGAGATTGCCGGCGCGGTCATTGGTGGTCTGCTCGGCGCTGCCGTTGGCAGTGAAGTTGCGGGAAACTCTACGAATTGCGCACGGACTTATAGCTACAGTCCCGGTGGATCGCGGGGGTATTCGGATCCTTATGCTCCGACGCGCTCCCCCACGGGTCCAGCCTGGGAAAACCCGGGCCGCCAGCAGTCTCTCGGCACCGCGCGCACGCAGAATGTCAGCGAAACGGCACCCGCGTATCCGAGTGCGCCTGCCTATCCTAGCACACCGGCCTATCCGACGGATCAGGATGAGGATCTGTTTGGCGCCCCCACCGCTGCTGGAGAGTGTACAACCGTGCGGCGCGAGACTCGATTGCCCGACGGCACGGTCATCCGGGAGCCTGTCGAAGTGTGTCAGACCGAAGACGGTCGATGGCAGATGCCGGTCCCGACCGAAGCCTATTAAGCGGCTCAATCGGTACAATCAAAAACATGAATAGGGGAAGTTCCGCACTTCCCCTTCTGGCCGCTGAGGCGTAAGACGACGCCATGACCGAATATTTCAGACCCATTTCGTTCAAACTCTGGTTTGAAGACAAAGACGCTTTCGCGAGTGCCCTTGGGCAATCGTTTCGTGAGACAGGCTTCGCTGTCATCAGCGATCATCCCATTGATCAATCGGTGATCGACCGCGCGATTGACGCCTCAAAATCATTTTTTGAGCTGCCAGACGAAACGAAGGAAAAATACCATGATGCGGCTGGCGGGCGGCAACGTGGATACACGCCGTTCGGAACCGAGAATGCCAAAGGCGCCAAAGCCGCTGATTTGAAAGAGTTCTGGCATACGGGGCGAGACTTAGCTGATGACAGCCCCTATCGCGCCACGATGAAACAGACGCCGCCAGTTACCGAAGTCGATGCATTCGATGAAGCGACCCGCGCGTTTTATGAGACCATGGATGAATTTGGCGCTCACCTCTTACGCGCCGTTGCGCTGCACCTCGGACTGTCTGAGACCTGGTTCGACGACAAAGTCGATTCCGGCAATTCTATCTTGCGCCTTCTGCACTATCCGCCACAGGAAAATCCGCCGCCAAAAGGCACGGTTCGAGCGGGGGCACATGAAGATATCAATGTGATTACGCTCTTGCTGGGCGCGGAAGAGGCTGGATTGCAGGCGTTGCATCGCTCCGGAGAATGGCTTGATGTGAACCCGCCTGCCGGGTCACTGGTGATAAATTGCGGCGACATGCTTCAGCGCCTGACCGGCGGTGTTCTGCCATCTACGACGCATCGTGTCCTCAACCCGGCGCCTGAACGCGCGCGCTTTCCACGATATTCCACGCCCTTCTTCCTGCACTTCAATCAGGACGTTCTGATCGAAGCTTTGCCGCAATGTATCGAAGAGGGCGGGAAAGCTGAGCCTGCAATTACGGCGCAAGACTATCTGATGGAACGCTTACGCGAAATCGGACTGGTTGGGGCTTAGTGCTCGTCTGGGTGTAACTCGAACCAGGCGGAACGGGTGACTTCCCAGACATTCGAGAGGCGTGTGCTGCCATCTGGCCGTTCATTGGAGATCTGGCCCTTCCGATCTAAGCCGAGGCCATCCAGCATCCGCGCCGTGCGCACATTATCCAGCGCCCCTGTGGCAACAATCAGTTGGAGGTTGAGCGCGCGGAACATCCAGGTGAAAGACTGCTTGGCGCCAGCGACCCCGGCGCGTTTGCCTTGCTGATCCGCTCGCAAGGCACCGCCGAGATCCCCCGCTCCCCATTCCGGCCAAATGTCAAATTCGGAATATCCGATCACTTCTCCATCATCATCAAATCGCAGGAATAATAGTCCTTCTCCGCGTTCCCGCGTCTCGAGTTTTGTCTCAATAAATGCCGTCACGGATTCAAGCGTCAGGGGGCGCGGCAGATTATAGATCGGGCCGTGAATCGCCGGATCTTTTAGAAACGCATAGAACACGGCCGCATGTTCGGGCTGCGCGACTTTGCTCGGGCTGCTTTCGAACGGGATCCCGCTCGCCGTCCGAACCGCAGATCGTATGTCGGACTCCGCTTTTGCCGATACGCGCTGCCGGGTTAGCGGCAAGTCACTCATGTCGAAGCGCCTAGGAGCGCATCAACTTCGCGCCGGTTAGGCAAGCTCGGCTGGGCGCCGGGTTTGGTCACAGCCAATGCAGCCGAAGCGCTGGCGAATTTGAGGGCTTCAGCCGGCGTTCGACCGTCTGCGAGGGCGACCGCAATCGCCCCGCAAAACGTGTCCCCGGCGCCGGTCGTGTCGACCACCTCCACAGGAAAGGCAGAGGCCCTCGCGACCTCTTCACCCGCCTCAAACAGGACCGCGCCGTCCCCTCCCAAAGTCACCACGACCATGCCACTGCCAGCATGCAGGGCGTCCCCGTAAAAGGCTGCTTCAATCTCATTCACGATCAACAGATCAGCCGCTTCCAAAAGTTCAGCCGGAACCGGTTTGGCCGGCGCCAGATTGATCGCGAAACGCCCCCCCGTCTCTCGAACAAAGCGCGCGGCAGCCTCAACCGCCGGGACCGGGACTTCGAGTTGCGTGAGGACCATATCACAGACTGGCAAGCCGGCGACATCACTGGCACTCACGCGATCATTTGCGCCGCTGGCCACGGTGATCTGGTTTTCTCCATCAGGCGAGACAGCAATCAGAGCAACACCGGTCGATACGCCGATTTCACTCATCACGCCGGACACATCGACCCCGTCTTTGCGCAGCAATGCCATCGCGGCGTCAGCCAGCGCATCGTCCCCCACACAGCCGATCATGTGAACGTCAGCCCCGAGCCGCCGCGCTGCGAGCGCCTGATTGGCACCTTTGCCGCCCGGGTGCTGGGCGAATTGTGCACCTGTCACTGTTTCGCCAGGTCCAGGTAAGGGCGCGCCGCTGGCCGCAAGGTCCAGATTTATTGATCCAACAACCCCGATTGTAATGGTCACTCATACCCTCCCAGCAGGCGGCAAAGCTCCTCAAAAACCGCCGCATCATTGGCTTCCTCATACCACATTACATGGCCGGTCTCATCGAAATGTGGGATCGTTCGGCCAAATTCGGCCCCCGCTTCGGTAATCACCTCCACTGTCGCGTATCGTCCCGTGAAAAGGTCTGGACGCGTGACCGCGATGACCGTGGTCGGATCATGCAAGGGCGCATCGCGATCGCCCTTCGCGGAGAATTCCAGACTGCACGATGCCTGTAACAAATCTCTGGCGATCTCGGCTTGTGGCGTATCCACCCCGCGCACATCCTGAATGCGTTGCGCCGTGGCGCGAACGAAATGAGTGACATCCAAGCTGAGGCAACGGATCGGAATACCGGCATTGAATACGGTCGCCGCGGCATGTGGATCGGCGTAAACATTAAACTCGGCAAACGGGGTGATATTGCCCCCTTCCCGGTGTGCACCGCCCATCAGAACGATCTCAGTGAGCCCTTCAGAAATGTCGGGCGCCATGGTCAATGCCAGCGCTAGATTGGTCATGGGACCAGTCACAATCATCGTAATCGAATGAGGTTCAGCAGCGCGGCATTGCTCGACAATCATATTCACGGAATGCAGCTCAGACATGCCAAGCTGCGGAGCCGGGAATTCGATATCCCCCAATCCGGTCGTGCCGTGAAAATCCTCCGCAGTGACAGGGTCGCGCAATAGCGGTCGCGGCGCGCCGGCGCAAATCGGAATAGACGCACCGCGGCCAGCCGCTTCGCGAATTATTCGCGCATTCAAAGCCGTTTGCGGGCCTTTGACATTTCCCGCCACCGTCGTGATCGCCAGAATATCGATGTCGGAGGCTCCAAAAGCCGCCAATAGAGCGACCGCATCATCCAGTCCCGGATCGCAGTCAATTATAACGCAGTTCATTCACAATGATCTGCGCTTTCAAAAACGCGAAAGCAAGCCTTGAAAGCCAATCCGCCTTTGTTAAACCCAGTTACACAAATCAAACGAGATCAGCAGGAGCAGCCCGATGAGCGTAACCACCCGAATAGTAGATTATGAGCAAGGCGGTCAGACTTATGAAGGGTTCCTGGCAATGCCCGCCGGCGCGCCGAAAGGGGTCGTTCTGGTAGCGCATGCGTGGGGTGGTCAGTCCGAATTCGAACGGAACAAAGCAAAATTACTTGCTGAATGGGGTTATGCCGGATTTGCGATCGACGTCTATGGCAAGGGCAAACGCGGGGAAACCAATGAAGAGTGTGAGACACTGATGACTCCGCTTGCGAGCAATCGTGAGGAACTCCAATCTCGTCTCGCATTTGCCCTCGATGTGGCAAAAAAGGAAGTTGGTGTAGACCGCGCCGCGGCCATTGGGTTCTGCTTTGGCGGGCTCAGCGTGCTCGATATGGCGCGCAAGAATATGGACGTTGCGGGCGTCGTCAGTTTCCATGGCCTATTCGGGGCGCCCGGCAATACCGACGACAAAATCGCTCCTAAAGTTCTGGCTCTTCACGGCTGGGAAGACCCAATGGCGACCCCTGACGATGTCATGGATTTCTCCCGCGAGATGACGGCGGCGAACGCCGACTGGCAGCTGCATGCCTATGGCGCAACCATGCACGCGTTCACAAATCCAGCTGCGGCAAACCCGGACTTTGGCACCGTCTATGATGCCGGAGCCGATCGTCGTAGTTTTGCTGCCTGTCAGGATTTCCTCGCTGAAGTGCTGAGCTAAATGGGGACAAACGATAAGTTCGCACTCAGCCGACGTGCTCTCTTGATGAGTGCGCCGCTGGGCGCGCTTTGGATCTCGGCCTGCGAAGCGCCGGTTTCAGCCGAAGACCTCCTGAACGGCCTGATCACAGCCCCTGAAGGACAGCGCACGCCAGCCGCAGGCCTTGTTGTGATGCAAGACAATATCGTCATTGCACAAGCGGCCGCGGGCGAGGCGGCTGTTGGGGGACGAGCGTTCACGGCGAGGACGGCTCTGCGCGCCGCCTCGATCTCGAAAGTCGCCGTGGCTCTGACGGCTGAAAAACTACACCGGGATGGTGTTGTCGATCTCGATAAGGGTGTGCGCACCTGGCTAGACTTCTTTCCGGCCGACACGGTCGCTGGCAAAAACGGACCGACCCTGCGCGCCCTGCTGAGCCATACCGGAGGCATGAAAGACCCAGGTGTTTACTGGATGGCGCACCCTGGCCGGATTGAAGACCTTTTGACCCGGTCAGCGTTTCGTAAGGATACGAACTTCGAATATTGCAATCTCGCATATGGCGTTGTGGCAACGGCACTAGAAGCCGCAACGCAGCGCCGTTTTGATCGATTGGCACAGGACTTCGTCTCAAAACCTCTGGGGCTCGATATTGGGTTCAACTGGGCCGGCGTGACGCCAGAGAAGAAACGTCAGGGCGCCACACTCTATCGCGAGTTTGGCAATGGTTGGGCTTCCCAGATTGATGATCGCGACACGCTGCGCGATCCAAATCCACTCGTCTTGATAGATGAGGGCGCGGATCTTTCGACCTACCAGCCCGGGACAAACGGCACCCTGTTCTCTCCGCAAGGGGGCTTGCGAGCAAATTTGATTGACCTCGCAACGCTGGCGGCACGCCTGAAATATGCGCCCGATTTGACCCGTCCGGTCTGGACTCTCAATCGCGATGAAACGAATGGCGTGCACGATCAGCGATATTTCACGCAGTTCGGCACCGGGGTTCAAATTCACCCGGCCGAAGAAAGCTTATGGCCAGGTCATGAAATCTGGGGTCATCCGGGCGAGGCATATGGACTGTATTCCGGGGCCTGGTATGTGCCCGACCTGAATGTCAGCTTTGCCTATGCGGTGACAGGCACTCCAGAAACCCCGCCGCCACGAAGCACCAGGCATCCGGCATTGAATAGTTTCACGGAAGTTCTGATGGACGCAGTGTTCGCCGCTTATGCTGCGAGCCCAGCCGCCAAGTAAAGCGCGGTTGCCAGAACGCCTCCAAACAGAGCGTAGGGTAATTGCGTTCTGACATGTTCCATGTGGTCACATCCCGAGGCCAAAGAGGCAATAATTGTCGTGTCCGAAATCGGTGAGCAATGATCACCAAAAACCCCGCCCCCAATCACGGCGGCCACAGCCAGCGGAAGCGGAACTCCGGCTCCTAAAGCAAGCGGAACTGCGATTGGAATAATGATGCCATAAGTGCCCCAACTCGTACCCGCCGTGAATGAAGTCAGACTCGCCGCGAGGAACAGAATGGCCGGGATCATCCAGGGTGCCGGGAAGCTGGAGGCGACGCTGGCGATAAACTCGCGCATCCCAACAGCGTTCAAGCTCGATCCCAACACCAAGGCCAGATAAATCATCGTCACCGCAGGCAGGAGATCGCCCATGCCCTTAAAGCCGAGATTGACCAGTTCGCCCTTCGCGCGTCCAGAATGCGCCAGACAGATAAAAGCCGCAGCGGTGGCAAGGATGACCGACCAGAGGATCGCTTGAGCCCCCGAACCCTGGCGGATGTCGCCATCGCCCGTCCAGAGCATGAATCCGATTGTGCCGCCGATCATTATGAACAATGGAATGGCCATATAGATCGCTTTGGAGGCTGGCTCCGGCGCTTCATTAAACGGCCCGGATGCGGCCCGAGAGCTGCTTTGCGAGACGCCTGATTCAACCGCTGCCAAAGCTCCGAAAGTACGATTTGAAACCACTGTCATGAACACGATGGCCAGCGTGATCCAGGCATAAAAATTAAGCGCAATCGTTGACATAAGGACGCCGGTCGCGCCCTCGACACCGTTTTCGTTCAAAAGCCCTAAAAGATAAGCGCCCCAGCCATTAAACAGGATCAGAACGCTCACCG
>JAYZAM010000166.1:0-8409 GCA_036339715.1 Pseudomonadota bacterium
TTGAAGACCGTCTTGAAGAGCCCAAGTAGACCGCCTCCCTGATGTGACTTTCAGAGTTCTGTTCATGCCGACGCTGACCACGATTGAAACCGGACGCCCGCCAAAAAAGATGGAAGGCGATTGGCCCGACTATCCGGATATGTTCGAGGCGCTGCTCGCTGAACATCTACCAGATTGGCAGTATCGTTCCATCGCATTGTGCGAAGGCGAACCCTTGCCGGACCCGGAAACCTTGGACGCGATCCTGATTACAGGATCGCCTGCAGGGGTGTATGAAGACGAACCCTGGATGCCCCCCTTGATGGATTTCATCCGCTCGACGGCGAACGTGCAGGTTCCGCAAATCGGTGTTTGTTTTGGCCATCAGGCGATTGCCCACGCGCTCGGCGCGAAGGTCACGAAATCCGAAAAAGGCTGGGGCATCGGTCGCCACACCTATGATATCCGTGCCCCGCAAAGTTGGATGGGAACGAACCCACCGGCCACATTCAGTTTAGGCGTGAGCCATCAGGATCAGGTCCTGACTTTGCCGCCTGGCGCGCAATTGGTGGCCCAAAATGCATTTTGTGAGTATGCGGCCCTCGCGTATCCGGCTGCGAAAGCGATCAGCTTCCAGGGGCATCCCGAATATAGCGCCGCCTTTTCCTGCGCGCTCTATGGCGTGCGCAAAGGTCGTCAATTGCCGATCCAAATGGTCGATGCGGCAGAAGCCAGCCTTGCAGAGCCCCTGGACAATGACCTGGTTGGCCGCTGGATCGCCGGGTTTCTAAAGGCTGCGCTAAATTAGCGTCGCGTCACGCTTTTCATGGGCGTGAGCCTCCCTCTAGACTGTTTCCCGTGTCTGCTAATCCCCATCCCGAACCGCGACGTCTCAGTCCAAGACAAGTCTGGATTCTGACCTTGGCTTCGGCCGTGGTCACGGCAAACGCCTATTATATTCACCCCATAATCGCCCGCGTCGCGGAAGACTTTGAAGTTGGTGCAGCCACAATCGGATTGGTGCCGGCCTTCAATCAATTGGCGCTGGCGCTTGGAATTTTTCTGCTTCTGCCGCTGGGTGATCGCTACAGCAATCGGACGCTGACGGCGATCTTTGTTGCCGGTCAATTCCTGGCCATCGGCGCCATGGCATTCGCAATGGATTTTCAGCTCTTCCTGATTGGATCCACTGTACTCGGTTTTATGACCATCGCGCCCTATTTGCTGCCGGCTTATGCTTCGAAGCGGGTCGATCCGGCAGAGCTCGGTAAGGTCACGGCGGTCCTGACCACCGGAATCATCGCTGGCATTCTCATCGCCCGTGCAGGCGCAGGTGTGATTGCAGAGTATTTTGGTTGGCGGACCGTCTATTACATCGCCACCGGATTAATGCTGCTGGTCGCGCTGACGCTGCCCTTCACGATGGACCGGCGCGAAGCATCCAGTGATCTTGCCGATCAGACGTCCTACCCACGATTGATATTCTCGATGCTGCCTTTGCTCGCTCGATATCCAGGCATTCTACTGTCGGGGACAATCCAAGCGCTGAATTTCGGCATATTCATTTCAATCTGGCTAGGACTGGGATTGCACCTGACAAGCCCGGACATGGGCTATGGTGTTGATGTCGTGGGATATCTCGCTCTGTTTGCGATCATAAATCTCGTGACCACACCCCGCTTCGGAGCGTGGGCGGACAGAATCGGCGCACGCAAAGCCAGGCTCATCGTTGCCTTTTGCCAGTTCACCGGCGTCAGTCTGTTCCTCTTTTTCGGGCATAATCTGTGGCTCTTAATGATCCCGATTTTCATGACGAATGTGTTTGGTCCGGTGATTGATGTCACGGGTCGCATGACCTTCCTCAATCAGCCACCCGAAGTGCGCACCCGGTTGATGACGATCTATATCGTCTTCATGTTTGTTGGCGGTGGGATCGCGAGTTGGGCCGGGACAAGCGCTTATGATATCTGGGGATGGACCGGCAATGCGCTGCTCGCCGTGATCGCGTCCGCGACAGTGCTGCTTCTCTGTTTCTTTGCTCATCAACGGCATAAAGAGCCGCCCGAATCCGAGGCATAGAAAAGCCCGTCTCCAAAGGGAAACGGGCTGACTATCGATCCGAGAGATCAGATCAATCCGGCTTATCCGCCAAAGGTGTAACGCACACCGATTGAGAACACGTTTTGAGTGTTTTCAATATCGAGCGTGCCTGGGAAGAGCTGATTGTCGAGCTCAATATCTTCCGTCGCACGGTAGGCGTACTCACCGAAGACTTCCCATTGGTTTTGCAGCTTGTAAGTGGCGCCCGCTTTGAGCTGGTAGCCGAACTTACCTTCACTATCATCAATCACAGTGATGCCGGATGGCTCATACAAGACTTCGACATCAGAATAGCCGATGCCCGCGCCAACATAAGGTTGGAACGCACCCGCCTGATTGAAATCATAATAACCGTTGAAGAAGATTCCCGTATTGGTGAGCTCTCCCCGGCCATCGGCAACAACGGCAGCGACCGTTGCACCCAGCGCGGTTGGTGAACCGGCAATCGCCGCCGCATCGACGCCATCAATGCTGCCACCACCAAGCGTCACGCCCGTGTGCGTGTCGACATCAGACTGACTGTAGACAAGTTCAACGCCGGCGCGGAAGCCATTGCCATAACGCGCGCCAAACTCGCCCGAAAAGGCGGTGCCGTCATCAAACTCAGTTGACCAACCATAGGGTGTGCCAGCGGCCACATCGAGCGTGCTGCCATCCCCGAGATGGCCTGTCGTGAAAGCGCCCGTAGAGCCTGAATTGTCGCTATCGTTCTGCTGAGTAAACCCAATAGAACCACCAACATAATACTCTTGTGCGCTGGCCGCGCTCACAATCACCAATCCTGCTGCAAGCGCAGCTGCAGATTTCATGAGTTTCATACCTAACTCCTCATTAAACACGGGCGGTTTATCCCCCGTCGCGATTGCAAATAGTATTCTATATACGATAGACAATATTAAATTTTCTTTTGGCTTGAATTTTGTATGGGAGTCTGCACAAGGCCCCTGACGGGGAAATTTAATTCAGGACGTACACATGCTGCCAAAACCGCGCGCGGATATCGCACCCAACACATTAGAGTTTGAAATTCTGCCTCTGGTAAAGCCAACGGGTTTTAGAGAGTACGATGCACGCTGGTGGTTTAATGGAATTGGTCACGAAAAAGCACCTGAATTGAACCTCACAGGCGTGCAGGCTCTTGGCCTTGGTATGGCGACGCTGTTCCATGAGCTGGGCGTCGAGCCAAAAGTTGTCACCGGTCACGATTTTCGCTCAATTAGCCAGCCGATCAAGAACGCTCTGATCCTCGGAATGGTTCAAGGCGGTTGCGAGGTTCTGGACATCGGCCTGGCGCTTTCGCCCATGGTGTATTGGAGCCAGTTTGAACTCGATTGCGCCTGTTGCGCGATGGTTACCGCCTCTCACAATGAGAATGGCTGGACGGGTGTTAAAATGGGCGCCAACCGCCCTTTGACGTTTGGTCCGGATGAAATGGGCCGCCTGAAAGAGATTGTCCTGAACGGCGAGTTCCAACCCCGCGCAGGTGGCGTTCATTTCCGCGTTGACGACATCCGAGAGAAATATATCGCCTCGGTCGCCGAAGGCGTCTCCATCAAGCGCCCATTGAAAGTGATCGCAGCGTGCGGTAACGGAACCGCCGGAGCCTTTGCGCCAGACGCGCTGCGCAAGATGGGGGTCGAGGTGATCGAGATGGACTGTAATCTCGACAACACGTTCCCCAAATACAATCCGAACCCAGAGGACAGCGAAATGCTGCACGCCATGGCGGCCGCGGTCAAAGAGCATGGCGCAGACATCGCGCTCGGCTTTGATGGCGATGGCGATCGCTGCGGCGTGATCGACAATACAGGCGATGAGATTTTCGCCGATAAGATCGGTCTGATGCTCGCCCGAGATCTTTCCAAGGAATATCCCGGCGCAAAATTCGTCGTCGATGTGAAATCCACCGGACTCTACAAGACGGATCCTGTGCTGAAAGAAAACGGATCAACGGTAGACTATTACAAAACTGGCCACTCTTACATTAAACGCCGCACCACCGACCTTGATGCATTGGCAGGGTTTGAAAAATCGGGTCACTTCTTCTTCCGACCGCCAATCGGGCTCGGGTATGATGACGGTCTAATCGCGGCAAAAGCCATTTTGGAGATGCTTGATCGCAACCCCGACAAGACAATGGCGGACTTGAAAGACGAACTCGGCACAGCATTCACCTCGCTCACCATGTCGCCGCACTGCGCGGATGAAGTAAAGTATGAGGTCATCGAGCGGATCGTCGAAGAGTATAAGGGCCTGCTCGGGACTGAAATTCTCGGACGCAAAGTCGTCGATGTGAACACCGTAAATGGCGCCCGCGTAACGCTAGATGATGGGTCCTGGGTGCTCGCTCGGGCCAGCTCAAACAAGCCTGAATTCGCCGTGGTTGTGGAAAGCATGCGCTCGCAGGAAGACATGGTCGCCCTATTCCGGGAAGAGGTAAAACCACGCCTCGCTAAGTATCCCGAAATCGGAGCGTACAATCAGGAAATCTGATTCCGCTTTCACATTTGAGCCAAGCGTCTAGTCTCCCGTTGTAAAACGGGAGGTGGCAATGACTTACGAGCAAATAAGGACGGAAACGCGGGAGGCCGTCCGTGTCGTGTTTATGAATCGACCGGACAAGCTGAATGCGTGGACGCCCAAGATGAGCGAAGAACTCGCAGACGCGATTGGCGCAGCGAATTCGGATCCTGATATTGGTGCGATTGTCTTGACCGGCGAAGGGCGCGGCTTCTGCGCCGGCGCGGATATGGAAGCCACGTTCAAAACACGCATGGATGGCACGGACCCTGGCGAAAATACGGCTGGAGGGTCCGGCGGTATGCCCGCCAGCGTGGATTGGGTCAGGCTGATACGGGAGTCGAAACCCTGCATCGCGGCCGTAAATGGCGCAGCCATCGGCATTGGAATTACCAAGATTTTGCCATTCGATGTGATCGTCGCCTCAGAGAAAGCCAAGATTGGTATTGTCTTTGTTAAAGTCGGGATCGTGCCGGAACTGGCGAGTACGCATTTCCTGGTCCAGCGTGTCGGTTGGGGACGGGCAAATGAATTGATGCTGACCGGGCGCATTGTCACCGGAACAGAAGCGGTTGATCTCGGGCTCGCTGATATTCTCGCAGCGCCAGAATCCACGCTCGATAAAGCAATCGAAATCGCCGCTCAGATGGCTGAGAATCCAAGTCCGATGCTGCGCATGACCAAAGACCTATTGATGCGCAATGCGGCAGAAACCGATCTCGATCTGGTTCAGGCCCGGGAAACTGAATATTTGAAGGAATGCTGGACCTTGCCAGAGCATCATGAAGCCGTGAACGCATTCTTGGAAAAACGAGCACCGGATTTTCGCGGCGTGAGCGCAAAACGCTAATCCTGGCGGGACACGGCTCCCTTACAAAAAAGTCATGCAAAAACAGCGACGGGTTTTGTTTACGCCCGCGTTTTAAGGTTGGACGTCGCTGTGTTTTGGCGTCTGAGGGAGACATTTTTCATGCAATATCGACTGGGCCTTTTCGTTGCGGCTTTGTTACTCAGCGCCTGCGGCGGTGGCGGCGGGGGATCGAACACGACCCCGACAACCACCGTTACAGCCACCACCAATTCTGCCCCGGCGGTTACCGCCGCTGTGGCGGATCAAACGGCCAATATCGGATTTGATTTTAGCCTGGACCTCGCCGGGACATTCTCAGATCCGGACAATGACAGCCTTACGATTACGGTCGATTTTGGCGGTAATGCTCGCGGCCTGAGCCTGAGCGGGACAACGATTTCCGGTATTCCTGACTCAACCGGCTCGATCACCGTGACCTGTACCGCGACAGACCCAAGTGGCGCAACGGCGTCCGATACATTTTCGATTGAGGTCGGCATCGATCAGTCGGCAATTTCTGCGACGTTCGGAACCGCAATCGATCTCGCAAATCTTGAGAACTATGCCGGACAAACCGTGCCGGACTATATCACTAAGCTCGAAGATGGCGGAAATCCGATAACTGATGCTGGCGCAACGCTGGGTCGGGTCCTTTTCTACGATGAGTCCCTGTCGACCGATGGAACCATTTCTTGCGCCAGCTGTCACCTTCAAGCCCTCGGCTTCAGCGATGCCGACGTGGTCAGCACCGGCGTCGAAGGGGGCCAAACCGGCCGCCATTCCATGCGCCTGATCAACACCATGTTTGCAGATGAGGAAAATTTCTTCTGGGATGAACGCGCGCCGAGCCATGAAGCCCAGGAAAGCCAACCCATTCAAGATCATAATGAGATGGGCTTCAGCGGTCAGAATGGTCGACCAGACCTCGACGCGCTCATCGCTCAAATGGAAGCGACCGAATATTACGAAGAGCTATTCCGGTTCATTTATCTCGATCCGAACATTACTGAAGAACGCATTCAGGAAGCCCTCGCGCAGTTCACAAAGTCCATCCAGTCCTTTGACTCTCGCTATGATGAAGGCCGGGTGCAAGTGAACAATAATGGCGCGAATTTCCCGAATTTCACAGCTGACGAAAATGCCGGAAAGCGTCTCTTTATGCAGGCCCCCGCAGATGGCGGAGCTGGCTGCAATGGCTGCCACCGCGCTCCGGAATTCGATATTCGACCAGGATCGGGACACAATGGCGTTTTCGCCGTGGCAGGCTCAACGACTGAGTTTGACCTCACCAATACGCGGTCGCCAAGCCTGAGAGACTTGGTCGGCCCGGGCGGCAGTTCGAATGGGCCCTTCATGCATGACGGATCACTTGCGACGATCCGCGCGGTGATCGATCATTATGATGCGGTCCAACAACCCACCAGTGAACCCCCATTGTCGGATTGGCGCGATACGATCGACAATCGCCTGCTGCCAGGAGGGAACCCACAGCGGCTCAACCTGACTGAAACCGAGAAAGATCAGCTGGAAGCGTTCTTGCTGACGCTGACAGGCTCAAGCATCTACACCGACCCGAAACTCGCAGACCCTTTTTAGGGGCTGCTTGGGCAGCGCTGTTCAACCCCAAAACGGCGCTGCCCCTTTTTAGCGAACATCTTCGTAGCGGTGCGCCAGGCGTTTCGGTTCAGCACCAAACCCCCACATCAATCCGATATACAAATAGGTGAGGTTTGCGCGCCAGAAGCCCCATTCCGCGACGCTTCGATCCAATGACCAGACTTTGCGTGGCACTTGACGCACCCGTCCACGACCGGCGCGCACCATTCTCAAACAAAGGTCTGCTTCTTCCATAATTGCCTGGGCCTCATCCCAGCCGCCTATGGCTTCGAAGTCTTCGCGGCGGCAAACCATCACCTGATCTCCGAACAGAAGACGGGTGCCTCTGATAAAAGATAATGGTCGAAATAGCGCTGGGGCATACCAGGTTTTGATGAAATTATGCGCGGTGGTGACCCGTCGAACGCCTTTTTGCCCCCTCATGATCGAAACAAAACCGGCGAGCGCCGTCTTCCGATCCTGCAACACCTCTTCCACGCAACTTACAAAATCCGGCGGGACGATGGTATCTGCATGCAGAAAGCATAACAGATCTCCGGTGCCCGCCTGCGCACCGGCATTCATTTGCGCCGCCCGTCCAGCTGACAAATTATCAATCACCCGGACACCGGCATCGCGAGCTATCATTACCGTCCGGTCGGTGCTGCCCGCATCGGCAATAATAATCTCTAACGGAGCAGGATCGAGCGTCGCGACATTGGCAAGCGTTGAGGGCAAAGCAAACTCTTCATTCAAGGTCGGAATAATAATCGACAGCGACATGCAAAATACCTAACTCAAATCCGGGCGACAGAAACACACGATTTCTTGAAGCGGCGACATCTACCGGTAGATTACAGCGAATTAAGCGCGCCTCTGAACCGTTCGCGGGTATGGACCACGTATGGTCTGGTGGATTGGGAATGCGAGCTATCGACGGCGCGGTGCGATCATTATCGCAGTTGCGTTTGTCCATATGGTCGGTCTCGCGGCTATGCTGAACCATCAATTCCTACCCGCCGAAACAACCCCGCGCGACGTGCTCGAGATTGAGCTGGCAGAGCTCGCGCCAGTCGCGGAACCACCAGATCTTAGCGTTGAAGTCCCACCGCCTCCGCAGATCGAAGCGGCGTCCGCCCCTTCCCTGGAACCCGTTTCGCCAGCCCCCGTCGTCACCGGACCTTCAGAGACCTCATCAGAGGTACCGCCCTCACCTTCAACAGACCCAGAGCCCCAAACCGAACCACCCTCGGTTCTAACGCAACTTGATCGTTCAAATCTTGGGCTGGCGCAGCCGGAAAGCGCCGGAAGGTTAGCCGAAGACGGCCCAGCCAAAACCGTCACCCCGGCACAAATCGCCAACG
>JAYZAM010000167.1:0-4373 GCA_036339715.1 Pseudomonadota bacterium
GGAAGATCGGTTTGTTCCCCTCTTCCAGCCCAAGATCGATCTTAAAACCGGGCGTATCTCAGGTGCTGAAGCCCTTGCCAGATGGCAACTGGAGAACGGTCGGCTCGTTTCTCCTTCTGTGTTCATCGAGCTCGCCGAAGAAACCGGTTTGATTGGCAAGATTGGCGACCAGATCATGCGCAAAGCCTGTGCCGAAGCTGCGCAATGGTCGCATCAGGGGCACCACATTAACATCGCGGTGAATGTATCGCCGAAGCAGTTTGAGGACGAAAATCTGGCAGAGACGATCCTCGATGCGCTGGCTAAATCCGGATTGTCGCCGCGCCTGCTGGAAATTGAAATCACGGAAAGTCTGGCCATTCATCAGCCGGACCGGGTGCGAGATGTGCTCGAGCCGCTGCGGCGTCTCGGCATCAAGCTCGCGGTCGATGATTTCGGCACGGGGCATTCGAATCTCGCGGTTCTGACTCAAATTGATTTCGACGTGTTCAAAATTGACCGTCAGTTCGTCATGGACACACCGCATGATGCTCAGGCAAATGCAATCGTGGATATGATTTTGTCCATGGCGACGTCGCTGGAGATGACGATTGTCGGTGAAGGCATCGAGACCGAGGAACAGGCAGCGTTCCTGTCCAAGCGCAATTGCGACATTGGTCAGGGCTTTCTTTATAGTCCCCCGATTTCTGCAGTGGCGTTCTCTGAAATGCTCAAGGCGCAGCCCTTTCTGCTGCACAAGAAGTCTGCCTAAGCCCCTATTTTCGCTTCGGGTCTTGCCAATCGATAGATTTTTCGCCATTTGAAGTTTTATGATAAACGATAAAACTTCGAATGGACCAGGTTGGCACGGAACGACCATTCTGGCGGTGAGAACGGATAAGCACGTGGCCATGTTGAGCGATGGTCAGGTCTCGATGGGTCAAACCGTCATGAAGGGAAATGCCCGAAAAGTCAGACGGCTTGGCGGCGGCGCGATCCTTGGAGGCTTTGCCGGCGCAACTGCAGACGCGTTCACCTTGTTCGAACGCCTTGAGCAGAAACTCGAACGGTTTCCCAATCAATTGCAGCGCGCGGCGGTCGAGCTTGCTAAAGAGTGGCGCACCGAACGACACTTGCAAAAGCTTGAGGCTATGCTGATCGTTGCGGACAAAGACACCACATTGGTGATCACGGGCGCAGGGGATGTGCTGGAGCCTGAATACCCCGTGGTTGCAGTCGGCTCGGGTGGAAATTTTGCACTCTCAGCCGCGCGTGCGCTGATCGATTATGAAAAGGACGCCGAAACTCTCGCGCGAAAGGCGATGGAGATCGCCGCGGATATCTGTGTTTACACCAATGCGCATTTCACTGTGGAGGTTCTCGATGTTTGATCGGACGGACTTACGCGCGGCGGTCGGCGCAAATATATTGAGCGCGGATCAGGCAGCGCGGCTTGAAGCGTTTCTACTGTCTCGCAAAGATGATGGAGCGGGTCAGGCCCAGGTTGGCCAGGAAAATTTGCGCTTCCTTGCCAATTTCAATGACATCTTCATCACGCTCGGTCTCGGAATTCTATTTGTCGGCGTGATCGCTTTGGTCGGTTCGATGTCGGCGCCTGCAATGGCGACTGGTAACGTCCTCGCCGGGGTTTTGTTTTCTTTGCCGGTTGCCGGTTTTGCCTGGCTGTTGATGGAGTATTTTTGCGCGCGGCGACGCCTGCTTTTGCCCAGTATGGCGCTCTCTGTGATCTTTGTGGTGTTCTGTACGGCGGCGGCAATGTCGTTTGCCGCGAGTATTATCGGGGCCGACATCGAACGACTCGACTTTAGCGAGATGTATGGCACCACCGGTCTGCTCGGCGTGTTTGTCTTCCTCGCCGCTCTGGCGGCGTCGCTGGCCATATTTTTCCGGTTCCGATTGCCGTTCTCGCTCGCGCTCAGCGCCTTATCTGCCGCCGGCGCTGTCTATGTCGCGGCGAGCTTCTTCGGCGATATTTATCAAGTGGTGGGTGGCCCGCTTCTGGTGCTGATGGGGGCTGCAACGCTGGCCGTTGCGATTCTATTCGATATGCGCGACCCGGAGCGCATTCGCAAAGCCTCAGACAATGCGTTTTGGTTGCACTTGGCCGCAGCCCCGCAACTGATCTGGGGAATTAGCGCTCTGGTGACAGGCTCGAACATCCTTGGCGGGTCGACCAGCGGCGCGGACGACGCAGCCCAGGGCATTACCCTGCTACTGGTTCTGTTGACGATTGGGATTATTTCGCTCGCCCTCAACCGGCGCGCTTTGATTGCGGCAAGTCTTCTGACCTTCATCGTCACCCTTGTCTTTGTGCTTAATCGGATCGGCCTCGATGGGTTCAATATCTTCATCACCGTCACGATGATCATAGGGTCGGGTGTGGTTCTGTTGGGTGCGGGCTGGAAGACGGCGCGCAGAGCTGTCCTTGTAATTTTCCCAAAAGGCGGCACATGGGGCCGGGTATTCCCGCCTGAACCTGCTTAGAAGTTGCGCTTATGACTCAATTGACGCCCGCCGAGATCGTCTCGGAGCTCGACCGCCACATTGTTGGACAACAGGATGCCAAACGAGCGGTCGCGCTCGCATTGCGAAATCGCTGGCGTCGAAAGCAAGCACCAGAGGGCTTGCGCGAAGAGATTACACCCAAGAACATTCTTATGATCGGGCCTACTGGGGTTGGTAAAACGGAAGTATCCCGTCGGCTGGCGAAACTCGCGAATGCGCCCTTTCTGAAAGTCGAAGCCACCAAGTTTACGGAAGTGGGCTATGTTGGCCGCGACGTCGAACAGATTGTTCGCGATCTGGTGGAAGCGGCGATTGGGATGCTTCGCGATCAGAAGCGCAAAACCGTCGAAACCCAGGCTCGTGATACAGCAGAAGAACGATTGCTGGATGCTCTGGTTGGCGCCGACGCTCAATCATCGACTCGGGAAGTGTTCCGCCGAAAGCTCCGCGATGGTGAGCTTGACGAGAAAGAGGTCGACATCGATCTCGCTGAACAAAGCAATCCGATGCAGATGATGGACATTCCAGGCGGCAATAATTCCATGGGAATGATCAATCTCAGTGATATGCTGGGTAAAGCTATGGGCGGCCGGACCAAACGGGTCCGTACGACGGTTCGTGAGGCGTATAAGCCTTTAATCGACGAAGAAGCGGACAAGCTGATAGATGAAGATGCGATCGCCCGCGACGCCGTCCGTGCGGTCGAAGAAGATGGTATCGTTTTCCTCGACGAGATTGATAAAGTGGCGGGCGCATCCGGTCGATCCGGCGCGGATGTCAGCCGCGAAGGCGTTCAGCGGGATCTGCTCCCCCTGATCGAGGGCACCACAGTTTCAACCAAGAGGGGTCCGGTGAAAACGGACCATATCTTGTTTATTGCTTCGGGAGCATTTCATGTCTCCAAACCGTCCGACTTGCTGCCTGAACTGCAGGGCCGGTTGCCGATCCGCGTCGAGCTGACCGCGCTCACCCGTGATGATATGCGCCGGATCTTAGTCGAGCCCGAAGCTTCTCTCCTTCGCCAACATCAGGCCTTGATGGATGCCGAAGGGGTAGATCTTCAATTTGACGAGGCTGCTATTGATGCGATGGCGGACCTCGCCGTCAAAGTGAATGAGACGGTTGAGAATATCGGCGCCCGCCGGCTGCATACGGTTATGGAGCGCCTGCTCGATGAAATCAGCTTCACGGCCAGTGACCGCAAAGGCGAGACGGTGACGATTTCAGCCGACTATGTGAGTGCCCAATTGTCCGATCTGGTCGGCAACGCTGATCTGTCGAAATTCATTCTTTGATCTGACGCTTCGAGTGATCCTACGGGCGCGTTTCATCGGCAGATTTGGCGAGGCTTTTAGGTGATGGACGTGTTTGCTGCGCGAACAAAATACCAATCAGGATGAGCGCGCCGCCTGCAGCCTGAATCGGCGATAGCGGTTCTTCGAAGAGCTGCCAGGAGACGGCTGAGGCAACGACGGGCTGCATCAGTACTAAAACACCGGCGAGCGCGGTGGGCGTGTGCCCCAAGCCAAGAATGATAAGGCCTTGTCCGCCAACATGGACAACGACCCCGAGGAAAAGGGGCACCAGAAAACCGCTCAGCTCTTCTGGCAGGAATTTTTCCTGGAATCCGAGTACCAACAGGCCAGCAATCAGGACCTCGACACAGGTCAGCCAGAAAATTGCCTCCAGACCTCCGAGCGTCCTTCGGACGACTTTCGATGCGACGATATAGCCGGACACGCATACCGCCGCCCCGAGCGCCAGCGCATCTCCCTGCAAGTCCGATTTCCCACTCACACCGCCGAGAGACAATGCGGCTGCGCCTGCGATCGCGATCATAACAGCCAAGGCCCAAGTTCGGGTCGGGC
>JAYZAM010000168.1:0-2796 GCA_036339715.1 Pseudomonadota bacterium
AGCGAACCATTTGCCGCCGTGTCCATGGGCGCCCGTGCCCAAAAGGCTTGGTATCAACGAGTGACCACATGCTTCTTCGATTCGTCACAGCGACGACAATCCGCCCCTCGGGCGCGAGCACGCGCCAGGCCTCGCGCAGCAATTGACGCGGACTGTCCGCTTCTTCGAGGGCGTGTAACAAAAACACCCGATCAAACAGACCTTCCGGAAACGGAAGCCGATGTTCAGGCGTCAGACACAAGGTTTGTCCCCGTTCCGTCGACAATCTAACCGGACCAATTTCTTCAGGGACCGCGCCGATGCAGGTTGCGGCCTTTTCCTGCCAAATTGGCAGCAGCGGACTGGGATACCCAATCCCGAGAACGCGTTGGCCTTCGCACGCGCCCCAAAGCGCGCGCATCCGGTCAGACATTAAGCGCGCGGCGCTCTGTCCGAGACGAGACTTATAGAAGTCTTCAAGGGTTGCCGCCGGCTGACGCATATGGCTCTACTCTTTCCAAGCTAAAGACACTTTGGAGATGGGTTCATGCTGACCATACATCAATTCCCCTGTTTGAGTGATAATTATGGGTATCTGGCTCATGACACGATTTCGGGCGCGACGGCGGCCATAGATACACCCGACGCCGACAAGTATTTGGAAGAGGCGGCAAAACAGGGTTGGACGATTAGCGCCATTTGGAACACGCATTGGCACCCGGATCATGCGGGCGGCAATCTAAAGATCAAAGAGGCAACCGGATGCGAAATTATCGGTCCAAAGGGGGAAGCGGAAAAAATACCTGGGCTTGATCGGGCGATTGGCGGAGGTGAGCAGGTTGCTCTCGGA
This sequence comes from Pseudomonadota bacterium, assembly GCA_036339715.1. Classification (GTDB taxonomy): domain Bacteria; phylum Pseudomonadota; class Alphaproteobacteria; order Caulobacterales; family Hyphomonadaceae; genus Henriciella. The sequence goes on from JAYZAM010000168.1 coordinate 830, forward strand.
GACATGATTGCGAATGTTCTCGATGTCCCCGGGCATACGCTGGGTCACATTGCCTTTCACATCCCAGACGAGAATGTCGCTTTCGTCGGCGATGCGGTGTTCGCACTCGGGTGCGGGCGGGTTTTCGAAGGCGATATGCCGATGATGTGGCACTCCATGCAGGCGATCAAAAGCTTGCCCCCGGAGACGATATTGCATTGCGCCCATGAGTACACCCAGGCGAATGCGCGATTTGCGGAAACGATTGAAACCGACAATGCGGCGCTGAAAGCCTATATTGCCGAAATTGACGACAAACGCAGCCGCGGTGAGCGGACCGTTCCGATGCCACTGTCTCGCGAACTCGAGACCAACCCCTTCTTGCGAGCTGACATTCCGGAACTGCAAGCCGCCATGGGTCACCCGGGCGACGCGGCGGCAACCTTTGGTGAGATTCGCGGGCGCAAGGACAAGTTCTAATGGTCGCGATCAGCGGTGATCTCGGAGCCAATGAAATTATTCGGCTTCTTAATATGAAAACTCATCCCGAAGGCGGGCATTATGTTGAGACCCATCGTCTTGCAGAAAATGGCGACCGGCCGAGCTCGACCGCTATTTATTACCTTTTGCAAGCTGATGAAATCTCCGCTTGGCATCGGGTCGATGCGGAAGAACACTGGCTCTGGCATGCGGGCGGGCCGATCGCTTTGACCCTGTCCCCACCTGATGGAAAAGGGGCAACACCATATCAACTTGGTCCTGATCTGCGTGCTGGACAACGTCCACAAGTCACGGTTCCGGCGGGACATTGGCAAACCGCCGAAAGTCTCGGGGCTTGGACTTTAGTATCTTGCGTGGTTGCCCCCGGTTTCGATTTTGCCGGGTTTGAGCTCGCTCCGCCGGACTGGCGCCCAGAGATTTAAAAGCCCCATGCGGAGGTCAGCATGCTCGAATTCCATCGCTCGCGCGTGGATTATCCCTGATCATGGCCGCTTATCAGGCCTTGATCCTGGGCTAAGTTTTCCAGAGTGCCAGAGCAGAATCAGGCTGCGACAGCGACCTTGCCATCAGCACCTGGCATTTGCGCCAGCAAAAAGTCATGAAAGGTTTCAGCGCGCTGAATGAAGCGATTGAAAGGAAGCTTGGCTTTGAAGATCGCTTCTGGCGCAATGTTGGCCCCGCACTTCAGCGCAGTCGCCACCGCCTGATCGCGCTCAGGCTGTGCCGAACAGACCGCAATGCGATGTTTGCCCATGTTCGCGACGCGGGCGATTGTCATGTCCGCATCGAAACTGTCCGGCAGAGTCAGATCGAGAACAACCAGATCGAACCGCTCCAGACGGAGCCGGTTTTCGGTCTCCATCAGGGTCGTTGCCATGACAAGATCGACGGGGACGCGGGCGCGTGCAGCTTTGTCAGCTGCGACCAGCAATAATTCCCGCACCGGCTCGTGATCTTCGACCCAAAGAACTTTCATCAAATTACCCTTACGACTCTACCGTTTATTACCCCGGCGCTTCTCGCCCTGCCCTCTTCTAAGCCGTACATTGCCACCAACGGATTACGGGATCGTAAAGCGAAAGTGACCAAAGTGTTGACAATGCTACAGATTCAAGGCCGCTGACGCCCGCCGTCGCCAAGCTGGCACGAACTGTGATAGACATGTCATAATCATTCCCAGAGCCAATGGAGACGGGACTCTATGACCAGCAAAACGCTACCAGCTGCGAGCACGCAGGCCGCTTTTTTGGCGGAACTGGAAGCGAGCGATGATCATATTGTTGATCGGCTGATAAAAGAAAGATGCCCCAGTTTTGTTGATCATTGGTCGTGGCCAGTGATTCGCCCTATGCTTTATGGCCTATTGGGCTACGACCGCGCCTGCCGCACGACTGATTACCTCCAGAAGCTAAATGGGGGAGACAGTTTCGATCATTTGTCTGAGGAATTATCCGTCGATCTGACCCTAAACGCGATCGAGAAAATGC
>JAYZAM010000169.1:0-4327 GCA_036339715.1 Pseudomonadota bacterium
GCCGAGAAATCCTGCTCTAGGCCATCGTTGAGCGATGCTGTTGTGTTAACCATTTTCCAAATCATCCGCGCGCGCTTAAGCGTTTTCTTTCATTTCACAACGGGAATAAGCAGTAATCGCTGCCATAATATTTCTTTTGGAACGAAAATTTCTGAGTAATTCGCGGCAAATCTTTAGCACACTGCCGAGGTCAAATCAGGGGGGCTAAGCGGCCGCTTTCACAGCGACAGCCGGTCTTGATCTACGCGCCGCCCAAAACGGCATCCAGTATGTCCCTGCCAATTGCTCCGTCACCGCACCGGTACCAAGTTTGAAACGGCGCAGCCCGGGTGACAGGTCAGTTCGACCCAAATCAAGGATCGTGCCACCTTGCTCATACAATCCGCACATCATGCTCCAAAGAAGAAGAGTATGAGCGCAATGGGTGCGGCCAACTGACGTTGTGACACCGGCTTGATAGGTCGCCATCGTTCCGTGCCGCAGCATCAGCATTGCCGCAACAGGCTTACCCTCTAGAAACGCGGAATAGAGCTGGGCCGCGCCTTTATTTACGGCGGCGTAAGCGAGGAGGAATTGCCGTGGATAGGAGCGATAACGGCGAACGCGCTGTTGCTCCATTTCAGCGTCTAGGAACCAATTATGCGCCACGGGATCCAAGGGCTCACACGTCACTTTCAAGTCGCTGCGCTCAGCCTTGCGCAATTGATTTCGCCATTTCTGATGCAGACCCGCTTGCATGTCTTGCGCGGAAGCCAAGGTCAGAGTTGCGACCTCCGCTCCTTCGACGAGTTTAATCCCGCCCGCGAGTTTATGGGCAGAAGCGGCATTCACGAAAAGCGGGCCACGCACAGAATTTCGTGCCGCGCTCCAAAGGTCTGCGGAATGCGCTTCGTCACGGACGACCGGCCCCCGAGAAATGAGATTTACTCGGCCAATAATCGGCAATCGTCGACTTTGCACGAGACTGGTTCCCGCAGCCGTACTGTGCCGGGTCACATCCATCCCCAAAGCGCGGCAGGTTTTCTCAAACGCTTCTGATTGCGTCAGGGGAATCGGGATCGCGTCCATATCACTCAACCTGAGATCGAAACGCTTCACATTTGGTTAACCGTTTCCACCAGCCGAGCTGGCGACTTGGCGGCGTGAAACCTGCAAGCGGAAAAGCTGTTTGGTTGGCTTTACTAAGAAAGCAGCCTATGTTGCACTGCACCAAATACGGGAACGGGACACATGCTGTACACGCTTGTCGAGATGAATCGAGCTGCGCTGGCGCCGATGCGACTGTTGGCGAAGGGAACAATGCATGCCCTGGAAAGCCCGCTGAACCCGCTTGCCAACACGACATTTGGACGCTCAGCTCATGCCGCGAGCAGCGTCTTCGAACGGGCGACGCGATATTATGGCAAACCAGAATGGCAAATCCCGAGCACGGAGATTGGTGGAAAGACCTGCCCAGTTACGCCGGTGACGACATGGTCGACCCCCTGGTGCAGTCTGATACATTTTGCGACGGAAGGTGCGCCGAAAGGCCGTCCTCGTCTACTGATTTGTGCGCCATTGTCTGGGCATTTCGCAACCTTGCTGCGGGGAACCGTTGAAGCGTTTCTACCCACGCATGAAGTTTACATCACCGACTGGACGGACGCGAAAATGGCGCCGGTCTGGTTCGGACGGTTCGATCTCGACGATTATATCGATCACGTTCGTTCAGCCCTACAACATATTGGCGGCGGCGCGCATGTCGTTGCGGTTTGTCAGCCAGGGCCCGCGGCACTCGCGGCGATCTCTATGATGGCGGAAGACAGCGATCCGGCGCTTCCAGCCACAATGACCTTTATGGGCTCACCGATTGATGCTCGGAAATCCCCCACGGTCCCCAATTTGTTGGCTGAAGAACGAAGCTTTGAATGGTTTCGCGAGAAAATGATTTATACTGTGCCAGCGCCCTGGCCGGGAATGATGCGCCGCGTCTATCCGGGATTCGTTCAGTTGACGAGTTTCATGCATATGAACTGGGACCGTCATGTCGATGCGCAGGCCCGATTCTTCGATCATCTGGTCGAAGGCGACGAAGACAGTGCTGAGAAACATCGCGCCTTTTATGATGAATATCTCGCGGTTCTGGATCTGACAGAAGAGTTTTATCTGCAGACGATCCGACGGGTCTTCAGAGAGCATCGACTTGCCCGTGGCACATTCCGGTATCGCGGCGAGCGCCTGATCAAGCCGAGCGCCATCGAGACGGTCGGCTTGATGACGGTTGAAGGCGAAAAGGACGATATTTCTGGTATTGGTCAGACCCAAGCCGCACATGATTTGTGTACGGGTATCCCCGAGAAAATGCAGATGGATTACATCCAACCGGGTGTCGGGCATTATGGCGTTTTCAATGGACGCCGATTCCAGGACGAAATCGTCCCGCGCATCAATGCCTTCCAGGAAACAATCGCGGGCCTGTAGGGGATTAGCGGCCCGGCTCAGATGACCGGCGACGCTGCGTCACAAGATAAAGCACAATCCCGGTCACGATTAATCCAACGCTGACCGCCACCTCCTGCGGGCGCTCCACGGCAACATAAAACAGGGTCCAGACTGACAGCGCCACGAATATAAGTGGAACAATTGGGTAGAGCGGGACCCGGAACGGACGCGCCAAATCCGGCTGTCGCCAACGTAAGACAAACAGTCCCAGCACGGCAAACAGGCTGTTCAAGACCAAAGTGAAACCGGCAAACACGAGGACTTGGTCAAAAGTGGCTGTAATCACAAACAGCAAGGCGAGAGACGATTGCACGAGAACCGCCGTTGTCGGCATGCCATCCGCGTTGGATTTAGACAGGAACCGAAATGCAGCGATATCCTGACCCACAACTTGCAGGACCCGCGGGCCGGCAATGGTCATCGCTGAGACGGTTGAGACCAAGAGGACGCCGAGAACTGCCCCCGTCAGCATCGCGCCTGTCTGTCCAAAGACATAACGCGCCGCAATCACCCCGACTTCAACCTCGCCCTCCATTTGCTCCATAGGCGTGGTCAGCAGGAATACCGCATTCAACAGGATGTACAGAAGCATGACGCCAAACGCGCCGCCGAACAGGATGACAGGTAAGCTGCGCTGAGGCGATTCAAGCTCGTCCGTTAAATAAGTGGCGACATTCCAGCCCGTATAGGCGTAGCTTACATAGATAAGAGAGACCGCAAACGCACCCGACGTGAGCGCGGCAGCATCTCCCGCTTTCGGCATCAGACTGACGGGTTGAAACTCAGATACCAAAAAAAGGCCCGCTAAACTCAGCCCGAGTATCACCAGCACTTTGATCGCCGTGAAAATATTTTGGAAGCCACCACTCGTTTCGCGTTGCCGCGTATGCACGAGTGTTAGGATAATGATCAGCGCAACCGCAAGCCCTCTTTCGACCCAAGCCACCATTTGCGCGTTCGCTTCTGGTAACAGCGAAGAGGTTGTGTACGCGCCAAATGTCATAGCCGCGAGTGCAACGGGTGCTGAAAAGCCGATGGTGGAGGAAATCCACCCCGAAACAAAACCAGCGCCCGGATGGTAGATCCGCCCAAGGAAATTGTATTCGCCGCCGGACCGGGGCAATGCCGCCCCGAGTTCAGCATAAGACAGAGCACCACACATCGCGACGATCCCACCCACGACCCAAAGCATAATCAAAGCGAACCCGGATTGCAGGGTCATGAGTTGGAAGCCAAGGCTCGTGAACACGCCTGTGCCAACCATATTAGCGATGACAATGGCGAGGGCGGTGGTCGGAGTGAAATAGGTTTTCATATGGCTTGCGATACGGTGTTTGCGTTCAATCCGTCCAGCATAACCCATAGAATCCAATAGATTTAGGACTGCACTGCGAGAAAATGAGACACTCAGACAATTCAAAGTGCCCGCAATTCATTGATATACTCAACCTACAAAAATGAGCCCGTAAGAATGAGCCCGTAAGAACACGCGGCTTAAATTGACGAAGTCGATGGGCGTCGAAATGGCGGTTTTGGAGAGTCTCGTTAAGGTCCACTTCGGACCAGACCGACGGCAATTTTTGGAAGGGCCGTCAGACCGAATGCGCGAAAGCACGGCGAATTTCTTTGACATGACTCCGGTCGCCTCGGATGCCAATTTGGGCCGCTATAAGACGAAAAGCTGGTTCGGCGACAATTGTCTATTCACGCTTCCAACCGTTGATACAGCAGCGATCCGCCGAACCAAGGCTCAGGCGGAGAGCGGCGGACACCTGGTCATGATCCAACGATTTTTGACAGGGCATTTGCTGGGTCGGTTAGGCGATGAAAGCGTCGATCGTCACAC
>JAYZAM010000170.1:0-7182 GCA_036339715.1 Pseudomonadota bacterium
TGTGGTGAAACGGCGGCCTGAGACTTGGCGGCCACTCGAGTCCTCAAACCGCATAAGCTCTTCGCCATAGACATCCCACATCCGCACCGAGCCGCGGATCAGGTCATTGCCATCGCGAGTGATCTGCTCGACCGTGCCGACGACCAGTGCATCAGTCTGAATGATTTTCCAGTCGGCAAATCGTGGTGCGACCTCAATATTCAGATCATTCTGAATGAAGGCCTCTTGCGGTGTGATTGTGAACAGGCCGGTCGATTCCAGATCGCTTCGAATGACATCGCTGATCAGTTGAGCGGTTTCTGGATCGACGCCGATCGCTTCAAAATTCGGGATCGCTATCGGGGTTGGTTTGAGGTCGGCGCGGTCGACGACCACCTCCAATTGGGCCATGGCAATATGCCAGGTGCCTAGAAGCCCTAAGAGAGCCGTCAGTATTAATTTCCTAAACATGGTTCAAACTCCTGGCTTCAGGTCTATTGCTCGGCATATCCAAGCCCCAGATATACGTTGATTTCTTTCCAAAGTTCATAATCGTCACTCGGCAGGCGAAATGGATCGCACTTTCGAACAGCGGTGAGGGCACGATCGATGGCCGTTCCCATATAAGATGCGCCAATTGGACGACGTTTGGGCGAGATGAGTGTCAGTTCTTCGATACTGCCATTCTCGTTAAGCAGCACTTTCATCTGAACATTGTAGCGCTCAGGATTGGGGAGGTCGTCGACGCCGGCCCAGCATTCGTTTCGGATGCGCGATACGACCAGAGCCTCAAGCCGGGCAGAATTGGCATTGCGTTCGCCTGCCCCGCGCCGGTTTCGAGTTTCTGCTGGCACCGGGGCATCTTTCAGATCTGTGCGCGGCTCTTCGCGCGGCGGCGGCGTTGGTTCCGGGCGCTCGCGCCGGGTTTCGATTTCGCTTTTGAACGTAGATTCACTCTGATTCAGAAAATCCGAAAGGGCATCGCGCGGTGGGACCGGGCGTGTCTCTGGTTCCGGCTTTTGCTCGGGCTCCTGTTCAGGTTCCTCTTCCTGAGGTTCAAATTCAGGCAGCAGATCTTCCGGGTCGTCCTCTGCCGGCGGCGGCGTTTCATTTGCCACATCCTGCTCGGCTTCAGGCAGATCTTCCTCGACCGGGTCTTCGGGAACTTCTTCTGGCTCTTCCGGGGCGGCCTCGGGCTCTTCTGGTTCCGTATCGACCAGGGGGGCGATATTAGTAATCTCGCCAATCTCTGCAAACTCAACGTCGACCACTTCGAAATCGACCATAGCGCGGCTCGTCACGCCCCAATACGGAAACGTAATATACGAGGCGCCGATGACCGCCGCATGCGCCATGATAGAAGCAGGCAGACCGCGCAGCATATCCTAGCCCTGCCCCTCCCGGCGTGCTTTTGGATCGGTCACAAGGGCGATATTTGTGAACCCGGCATTCTTCAGCTGGGTCATAACCTCGACGACAGAACCGTAATTGGCGTTAGTATCGCCCTGGAGGAAGATCCGCTCTTCGTAGCCTTCGCCAGCGATTGCCAGCAGCTTGCTTGTCAGCTCTTCAAGCTCGATTTCAGTCTCTGAAATAAAGATCTTGGCATCTGCTGTGACGGTCACCAGCAAGGGCGTCGTCTTGGGGACGGTGAGATTGCTCGTCGCCGCTTTCGGCAAGTTAACTTCGACGCCCCGTTGCAGAGCGGTGGCGGTGATCATGAAAATGATCAGCAAAACCAACATAACGTCGACAAAGGGCGTCACATTGATTTCGGCATTAAAGGCCCGTCGGCCGCGCTTTGCGCCAGAAGATCCAAGCTGCATGCCCATTAGACAGGCCCATCACTGGCGCGGCGTGAGAGCCGGACGAGAAGATCCTGACTGAAGGCATCAAGCGAGTCTGCATATCGGTTCAGGTCAGCGGAAAACTTATTGTAGAAGATGACCGCCGGGATCGCCGCGATCAAGCCGAGGCCCGTGGCGAACAGGGCTTCCGCAATCGGTCCGCCGACAACGGCGAGGCTTGTGTCTTCCTGTGCGCTGATATTCAGGAACGCATTCATGATACCCCATACGGTGCCGAACAGACCGATAAAGGGTGAGGCCGATCCAATCGTGGCGAGCGCGCCGATACCGTTTGAAATCTTCGATACTTCACGATCTACCGAGGCCCGCAGGGAGCGCTCGGCGCGCGAGACCAGCGCGCTATGCTCTGCCGGCGTCACCGATTTTGCGTCGCGCCATTCTCTTGAGATCGAGGCGAACAGGCGCGCCCCAGCATTGTCGGGGGTTTGGCCCGGACGCATTTCGTAATCATCGGCGCGGCCGTTCCAAAAAGCATCTTCAAACTCATCTGCTTTCTTGCGGGCCCCGCCAATCGCGAACAGCTTTTCAGCGACAACGGCCCAAGACCAAATACTCGCAATAATCAGCGCGATCAGAACCAGCTTGACGACCGGGTCGGCGGCCATGATCAGCTCGAACATGGAAAAGGCTCCAGGGGAGTGAACCTCGGCAAGCGCTTGTGATTCCATTAATGTATCCCATTCCTTCTGAGTTGCGGTCTGTGCCGCATATGAAAGCTCGTGCCTCTATCATCACAGAATCTGGCGGAAACGTGACAGTTCGCCTTCTTATCTGCTTTGTTCAGGCGATTGCCGCGATTGCGTTAAAGAATTCTCGATTTGGGTAAACTTTTTCTGCTCTGACCTTGAGTTTTGGTTCGTTCCGAGGCTGAAATCGCCTGGGAGGAGAAAAGAAGATGAGTGGCTATATCCTGTATGGCAGCGAGATGAGCTCTTTTACCGGGAAAGCCCGGGCTTATTTACGCTGGAAAGGCGTCGAATTTACCGAGATTCCGCCAACGCCAACCGTGATGAAATCCGAAATAATCGCGAATATTGGCTGGCCCGTAATTCCGGTTCTGAAAACGCCAGAAGGAGCTTATGTTCAGGATACAGCAGACATTATCGGGCATTTCGAGGCCAAACCGTCGGATCGCAAAGCCTTACCGGAGACCCCGCTCCAATTGATGGCCAGCTATCTGTTGCAGCTCTTCGCAGATGAATGGATGACCCTTCCCGCGATGCATTATCGCTGGAACTACAATGAAGAATGGATCTATTCCCAATTCGGCTTGAGCGCGGCGCCGAATGGCACGCCCGAAGAGCAATATGAAGCCGGAAAGGCCGTGGGGCAAAGGTTCAAAGGATTTGTGACCATGCTCGGCATCACGCCTGAAACGGCGCCGGGGATCGAAAAAGCCTATGAGCAGTTCCTCGCTGATTTTTCGGCACACCTTGAAAAACTGCCATACCTACTCGGGACGCGCGCCAGCTTTGCCGACTTCGCGTTGATCGGACCGCTTTCTGCGCATCAGTACCATGACAAATTTAGCGGCGAGCATATGCGGCGCACCGCGCCGAAAGTGGCCGACTATGTTGAGCGGGTGATTGCGGGTGAGGGGCGGGATGGCGAATGGTTGCCGCAGGACGATTTACCGGCGACGCTTTTGCCGATCTTACGTGTCGCACTGGCGGAGCATTTGCCGGTTTTGCAGGCAACGATTGACTTGTTCGAACCTTGGGCCGCCGCAGCGCCCGCGCAATCTGAAGTACCACGAGGGCTCGGCGTTGTGCCATTTACAACAGGCGGACATAGCGGAACGATCGCTGCTCGCACCTTCTCCCTCCTCCGCCTCCAGGATGCGCTTGATGCGTACCAGCTAATGTTGCCGTCTGACAAAAAACGTACCGATACCTTTCTCGATGAAATCGGGGCAGGGGCGCTCAAGACCATGCGAATTTCGCCGCGACTGACGCGCCGCAATTACCGGCTTGCGCTCGCCTAATGCTTTATCCGTGAAGAAGACGGATTCGGCCGTTGGTTTAAACGAGAATACAATCATCGCTTGCTTTAGGAGGCGTGCTGCGCCATATGCGCCGTGGGCCAACCCTCCCCAACGAGGGTCAGCCTATCTGTAAGGATAGGAGTACAAACAGATGACTGATGTCGCCAAACCCGACGTGCGTCCAGCATGTCCGCTATTTTCTTCTGGGCCGACCGCAAAGCGCCCGGGATTCTCTCTCGAAAAACTACAAACAGCCGCGCTGGGCCGCTCGCACAGATCTGCCACGGCCAAAGCCAAGCTCAAGCAAGCGATTGAACGCACCAAGGATATTCTTGGTTTGCCAGAGGATTATCGCGTCGCGATTGTCCCGGCTTCAGATACTGGCGCGGTCGAGATGTGCATGTGGTCGATGCTGGGTCAGCGCGCGGTCGACGTGTTTGCCTGGGAAAGCTTTGGCAAGGACTGGGTCACCGATGCTGTGAACGAGCTTAAGCTTGAAGACTGCAACATCCATGTTGGTGACTATGGCGTGCTGCCGCCATTTGAGCAGGCGCGTGATGATGCCGATATTATCTTCACCTGGAACGGCACGACGTCTGGCGTGCGTGTGCCGAATGCGGACTGGATCAAACCGAACCCAGACCGCGTCGTGATTTGCGATGCAACCTCAGCCGTATTCGCTCAGGATATGGAATGGGAAAAGCTCGATGTGGTCACCTATTCTTGGCAAAAGGTGCTGGGCGGGGAAGCCGCACATGGCATGCTGATCCTGTCTCCGAATGCCGTTCGGCGATTGGAAAGCTACAAACCCGCTCGCCCGCTGCCGAAAATTTTCCGGATGACGAAGGGGGGCAAGCTGAATGAGGCCCTGTTCGAGGGCAATACGATCAACACGCCGTCTCTGCTGTGTACGGAAGACTATCTCCAGGCCCTTGACTGGGCGGAAGAGTGTGGCGGTTATCAGGGTCTGAAAGCAAGATCCGATCGGTCGCTGCAAATCCTCACCGATTGGGTCGCAAAGACAGATTGGATTGAGTTCCTGTGCGCCGATGATGAGGTTCGTTCGAACTCCGGCGTGACCTTCTCCATCGTCCACCCGACCTTTGTCAAACTCGACGAAGCAGGGCAGCGGGCTTTCATCAAGCGGATGATGACGCGGCTCGAGACCGAGGATGCATGCTTCGACGCGAACGGCTATGCCAAAGCGCCTCCAGGGCTACGCATCTGGTGTGGGGCCACTGTTGAGCCTGACGATGTCGCCAAGCTGACACCGTGGCTCGACTGGACCTTCGCTATTGAGCTCGCGGCGCTTTAGTAGGCGTCTTTTCGACATTGATTTATTAAGTCCCCGGACTTCGTCTGGGGCATATGGAGCATGAAATGCCCAAAGTTCTTATTGCAGATAAACTCGCCCCCGCCGCCGTGGAAATTTTTCACAATCGTGGCCTTGAAACAGAAACCGCTGTCGGTCTCAGCAAAGACGAGCTGATTGCGAAAATCCCGGATTTTGATGGTCTTGTAGTGCGCTCGGCCTGTAAGCCCGATGCGGACGTGATTGCAGCGGCCGACAATCTCAAAGTGATTGGCCGGGCCGGCATCGGCGTTGATAATATCGATATTAAAGCGGCGACGGGCAAAGGCGTTGTGGTGATGAATACGCCATTTGGAAACGCTGTCACGACCGCTGAACACGCGATTGCGATGATGTTTGCCGCGGCGCGTCAGATTCCGGCGGCGAACGCTGGAACTCAAGCCGGTGAATGGCCGAAAAAGGCCTTTATGGGCACTGAGCTATCCTACAAGACCTTGGGATTGATTGGGTGCGGAAATATTGGCGCGCGCGTCGCAGAACGGGCAAAGGGTTTGCAGATGAAAGTGCTCGCCTATGACCCGTTTCTGACCGAAGAGCGAGCGGTCGAGCTCGGGGTTGAAAAAGCCGAGGATCTGGACGCGATGCTGAAACGCGCTGACGCGATTACGCTGCACACGCCCCTGACAGAACAGACACGCAATATTCTGTCCGCCGAAGCTCTCGCCAAAACCAAAAAAGGTCTCATCCTCGTCAATTGCGCGCGGGGCGGTCTGGTCGATGAAGCTGCTGTTGCAGAGGGCTTAAAGTCTGGACATATCGCAGCTGCAGCGTTCGATGTGTTCGCAGAAGAGCCGGCCAAGGAGAATGTTCTGTTCGGCGCGCCGAATTTCATCGCAACGCCGCATCTTGGTGCCGCAACCACAGAAGCTCAGGAAAATGTCGCTTTGCAGGTGGCGGAACAAATGAGCGATTATCTGCTAACGGGTGCTGTAACCAACGCCCTGAACATGCCGTCGATCACAGCCGATGAAGCGCCTCGCCTCAAGCCCTTTGCGGCTCTAGCGGAAAAACTGGGCTTGTTTGCTGGCCAGATTAGTGATTACGGCTTTGAAGAAGTTGTCATCGAGTATGAAGGCGAGGTTGCCGAGCTCAACCGCAAACCGCTGACGGCAGCAGCCCTGGCAGGATTGCTGCGGGCATCGCGCGGCGATGTGAACATGGTCTCAGCCCCGGCAATTCTGACCGAAAGCGGCGTGAAGCTCGCCGAGACGAAAACCGAAGAGAGCCCGGTCTATGACAGTCTTATTCGGATTAAGGTGCTGACGAAGCGGACCGAGAATGATCCAAATCCTGGCTGGCGTTCACTGGCGGGGACCATGATTGCTGGTCAGCCTCGGATCGTAGAGGTCAAAGGCATGGCGCTGGAAGGTGATTTTAGCCCGACTGTGCTCTATGTGAATAATCTGGACAAACCCGGTTTCATTGGGGCGCTTGGCGCGCTCTTGGGCAAGGAAGAGATCAATATTGCGACGTTCCATCTTGGAAGGACCGATGCGGGTGGCGAAGCAATCGCTCTCATCGGAATTGACAGTGAGCCCTCAACGGATCTCGTGAAACAGCTGAAATCCTTGCCGCATGTGCGGTATGCAAAGGTGCTGAATTTCTAATTTCGACCTTGTTTCTGAGGCGGGACATCTATGTCCCGCCTTATGAACCAAATGACCGATGCCGAAATGAGCGCCATTGTCGAAATGGCGTGGGACGATGATACCTCCTTCGATGCGATCGAGGTGCAGACTGGGCTGTCTGAGCACAAAGTTATTGAAATCATGCGCCGAGTCCTCAAACCGAGTAGCTTTCGGCTATGGCGAAAACGGGTATCCGGACGCGCCAGTAAGCATGGGATAAAATCACGCCAAATCGATTTTTGAACGTCCTTGGATATGGGGTGAGACACCAAGAAACAAAACTTTGCCTAGACTCTTTACGCGAGTCGCAAATCGGATTCTGATTCGCTTATCAAACGAATTTGAGGTGAG
>JAYZAM010000171.1:0-10954 GCA_036339715.1 Pseudomonadota bacterium
GATCCAGGCGTTGTTTGGCATAATCAATATCTTCCGGGGAATCTACGCTTATCGCGATGACTTTGAAGTCGGCGTCGCCGCGAGCGGTTTGCAGCGCCGCCAAAGAGGGCATTTCACGCTCACACGGCCCGCACCAGGTCGCCCAGAAGTTGATCAGAAGCGTTTGACCTTCGAAATCCTGCAATCGAATGTTATTTCCGTCCGCATCTACAAACGCCGCGCTCGGCGCAGGCAGGCCTTTGTCACTGGTATCGAGCTTAATTAGTGTCCCAACAGCCAATTTTGCCACTGGGTCGCGGTTACTAGTCTTTGAACTGGCGCTAAAGACGGCGTAAAGCAGGCCCAGAGCGATTCCGGCAAACATGGTTGGAATAGCGATGCGCAAAAAACGATCCATAGGGGCTTTTGCCTCTCTTTAACTGAACGAGACAGCGATATGGCGAATGATAGTTCAAAAGGCCAGAAAATGTGGGGTGGACGCTTCGCCGCACAACCCAGCGATATCATGCAATCCATCAATGCTTCGATTGATGTCGATAAGCGTATGGTCCGCGAAGATATTGCCGGATCTCGGGCACATGCGGACATGCTGGCCGAACAGGAGATTATCTCGGCGCCTGACAATGAAGCCATTCAGGGCGGTCTGGATCAGATCGTAGAAGAAGTCGAAGCTGGCACCTTCCCTTATCGTGTTGAGCTTGAAGACATTCACATGAACGTCGAGGCGCGGCTTAAAGAGTTGATCGGCGAACCAGCAGGCCGTCTCCACACCGCGCGATCACGCAATGATCAGGTCGTCACAGATTTCAGGCTTTGGACGCGCGGCGCCCTCACCGAAGCCCGCCGCAGTCTAAAAACGCTGCAGCGTGCCATGGTCAAGCTGGCGGGCGATCACACCGATGCCGTAATGCCGGGTTTCACGCACTTGCAGACCGCCCAACCTGTCACGCTTGGTCATCATTTGCTGGCTTATGTCGAAATGATGGAGCGTGACCGCTCGCGCATGGATGATTGCGCGCGGCGATTGAACGAATGTCCGCTTGGGTCGGCTGCATTGGCCGGGACGGGATTTGCGATTGATCGTGATGCGACGGCCGAGGCACTTGGCTTCTATCGCCCGATGGCGAATTCCCTTGATGCTGTGTCTGCTCGCGATTTTGCGCTGGAAGCCCTCTCGGCGCTGTCCATTGCAGCGACACATCTATCCCGGCTTGCCGAGGAAATTGTGCTTTGGACGAGCGCTCAATTTGCTTTTGCGAAACTGTCAGATGCTTGGTCGACTGGGTCGTCTATCATGCCGCAGAAACGCAATCCGGATGCCGCAGAGCTGATCCGGGCGAAAGCCAGCTTGATCACAGGGCAGTTTGCAGCGCTTCAGGGCGCGGTAAAAGCGCTGCCGCTGGCTTATGCCAAAGACTTGCAGGACGATAAACAGCTCACCTTTGCGGCGTTTGACACGTTCAGCCTGTGTGCCGCGTCGATGGCCGGTATGATGGAAACCATCACATTCAATCGCGAGAATATGCGCGCTGCAGCAGCCAAAGGCTTTTCTACCGCAACCGATCTGGCCGACTGGTTGGTGCGGGAGTTGAAAATGCCGTTTCGTGATGCACATCATGTCACAGGATCGTTGGTTGCCAAGGCAGAGGAAAAAGGCTGCGATCTGCCTGAGCTAAGCCTGGAAGAGATGCAGTCTGTCGAGCCGCGACTAACAAATGACGTATTTTCAGTGCTGACTGTTGAAGCGTCGGCGATGAGCAGGCAAAGCTATGGTGGAACATCGCCGGTTCGCGTCGCCGAACAGGTTGAACAATGGACTCAGCGCCTTGGATAGGCGCGCAATAGGAGCAGGCCAGATGAAACAGGTGATCATGACCGGCATGGCTTTAACGACGCTGGTATTGGCTGGTTGCGGCGTTCGCGGTGACTTAAAAACGCCCCCGCCTATATTCTCTGAACCTCCGAGCGAAGAGGCTCAACTGCCTGTAGATGCTGTCGCGCAGTTTGCTGAAACGTCGATTGATGAGGACAAAGTCTATTACAACGCGCTGGGCGGCGAGATCCCCAAGCCTGCGCCGGATGTCGACGTTGAAGAAGAAGCCATGGGGGAGGTCAGCCCCGGCTGATGCGCGCGATTGCACCATTTTAACTACGAAAATGGCCGTCTTCATTGCGAAGGCGTTGACTTGAACGAGGTCGCTGATCAGGTCGGAACCCCAGTCTATGTCTACTCAACTGCTACGCTTCGACGGCACGCGCGCGTCATTGCAGCGGCATTTGAAGGTATGGACTGTCTGATCGCTTACTCCGTCAAGGCAAATGGAAATCTCGCTGTTTTGAAAACGCTGGCCAAGGAAGGCTGCGGGGCGGATGTCGTTAGCGGTGGCGAGCTCCGCCGTGCTTTGGCGGCCGGGATCCCTGCGCATCGCATTGTGTTTTCGGGCGTTGGCAAAACTCGCGAAGAGATGCGGCTCGGGTTGGAGCAGGGGATTCACCAGTTCAACGTGGAAAGCGGGGCGGAACTGGTCGCGCTCTCGGAAGTGGCGATGAGCCTGAACAAGGTTGCGCCCGTGGCGCTGCGTGTGAATCCAGATGTTGCGGCCGGCGGACATCCGAATATTTCCACTGGCAAAGCGGGCGATAAATTCGGCGTTCCTTGGGCGGATGCACCTGAATTATATCATCAAATCCAGGCGCTACCTGGAGTTGAAGCGGTTGGCGTTGATGTTCATATTGGCTCCCAAATCGGCGATCTTGGCCCAATGCGGGCCGCGTTTGAAAAAACGATTGGCCTAGTGAAATTCCTGCGAGACGCTGGACATGATTTGAAGCGTATAGATCTCGGTGGCGGGCTTGGCATTCCGTATCGCGAAACGGATTCGCCCGCCCCGCCAGCCGATTATGCACAGATGATCCGAGAAGTGACCGAAGGTCTGGGGCTGCAGGTAATTCTCGAGCCTGGTCGCGTTATTGCGGGCAATGCTGGCGTAATGGTGACGGAAGCGCTCTATCACAAAGCGGCTCCCGATCGAACTTTTCTAATCGTTGATGCGGGCATGAATGATTTAATGCGCCCTGCGCTATATCAGGCGCATCACGATATTGTTCCCGTGATCCAACCGAAACCGGATTCCGGTCTCACGAAGTATGACATTGTGGGGCCGATTTGTGAGTCGACTGACAAGTTCGCTGCGCAGCGGGAGATGCCAGAAATCGCGCCTGGGGAGCGCATTGCCTTTATGTCATCTGGTGCCTATGGCGCAGTCCTCTCAAGTCAGTACAATGCCAGGCCTCTCGTGGCAGAAGTTCTCGTCGAAGACGATCAGTTTGCTGTTGTGCGTCGACGTCCGAGCTTCGAACAGATGATTGAATTGGAGCAAATGCCAGATTGGCTGACCTGAACCGCATCCCCGGAACCAAATCGCTGATCGACCGAACCTTCGGTCGATTGATGCGAATTGAGCTCTGGCGCGCCTGGTGGCCTCTTCTGACGCTTGTCACGGTTTTTGCCAGCGCCGCTCTGCTGGGGGTGTTTGAAAATGCGCCGGCGAGAGTAGGGGCATTCGCTGCAATATTGTTCGTCGTCGCGTCGATCATTGCGGTTTTCAATGCGTTCCGGCGCTATCAGAAACCGGACCGGCACGAAGCGATCCGCGCGCTCGATCAACAATCCGATCTTCGTCCACTGGCGTCGCTTGCTGATCGCCCGGCACGTCCGGAAGTCGAAGGCGTACACCTCTGGCGGGCTCATGAGCAGCGGCTGACCGATGCGGTTCGGCGGCTTGATGTGCCGGACTTTGCAAGCCTGTGGAATGCGGTTGACCCCATCCGTCTCCGATTTGCATTGCCGGTCTTTTTCGCTGTCATACTGGCATTGAACTGGAATACATCTCAGTCTCGCCTTTTCGGCGCGTTGGACCCTGATTATGGCAGTTTGTTTGGGGCAGAGCGCGTCCGTATCGAAGCGTGGATTACACCGCCCACCCATACGGGCCGTGCCCCGCTCTTTCTGAAGGAAGATCAAAGCGAAGCCCGGGTTCCGAAGGGATCGGTCATGACTTTGCGTGTGCAAGCGCCATCTGCGCCGGTTCTGCGCGTCAGGTCTGATCAGGGGGGCAGCTCGACGAAATTCGTGGCGACTCCGGATGGCGCTTTTGAGACGACGGCGGAGATTTCCGCCGACAGCACGATTTCCGTGCGCTGGTGGGGAGAACGCAAATCCTGGACAATTTTTGCGTCGCCTGATGACGCCCCAATGGTCCAGTTTGTCGAATTACCCGTGCTCGGTGACGGGGACCGTACGGAGTTCAGCTGGCGAGTCAGTGATGATTATGGTGTCTCCAGTCTACAAATGGCGATCAAACCCGCAGGCGAGGACCGGGAGCCCGATCTGGTCGCTGTAGAACTGGGCGGGATCAGCCCACGCGAAGCCGAAGAAGAGTCTAAACTCGATCTGACCCGTAATCGCTGGGCCGGTGCACAAGTGGATGTCTGGTTGATCGCCACGGATGGTGCAGGGCAAACGGGGGTTACTGAGACTTACACATTCAAACTGCCTGAAAAACTCTTATTGCAGCCGTTGGCGAAGGCGATTCAGGATGTGCGCGTTACCGTTCTGCGTGAGGATGATCCGTATTCTGAACCAGAAACGGCTCAGGACTCGGTTCAAGCAGGCGCGTTCTACGTCTCGGCCACGCAGCGTTTGCAAAACGCTCCTGCTGGGGTGCAGCGCAGCGCGATCATGCTGGAAGCTGTGACCTATGAAGCACCGCGCTATTTCAAAGATGTGCTTGTCTATTCAGGACTGGAAACGGCGCGATTTGCACTTGAAGCCTCCACCGCGACGGAGGAAGCGAAAGCCACTGAACCCTTGTTATGGTCTCTGGCTTTGCGCGCGGAATATGGATCTGCAGCCGATGCTTATGCCGCTCTGATGGCGGCTCGAAAAGCGCTCGAAGATGCGCTTCGTGATGGCGCCAGCGAAGAGGAAATTCGCCGATTGATGGAGGCGTTCAAGGACGCTGCGCAACGCTATATCGCCGCGAAAATGGCTGAGGCCCTGGCGAACGGGTTAGAAGCACCACCGAGCGATGAGGATGGCGTAGAAGGACCGTCCGGCTCAGGCCTTGGCGGGCAAGGATTCGCCGATATGCTCGATGCGTTGGAAGATCTGACCGAAACCGGCGCGACCGATCAGGCGCGGCAATTGCTCGCCGATATCACCAACATGCTCGAAAACCTTGAATTCCAGCAGGGCTCCGGATCAGGAGAAGGGTTTCCGGGCATGCCGGGTCAAGATGGCGAGGGCGAAGACTCAGAAGACCTTCCAGAAGGCGAACGCGAGCTGTCAGAAACCATGCGTGAGCTCTCTGATCTTCTGCGTGAACAAAGAGAACTCAATGATGAAACTCTGGCGGAACAGCGCGGCGAGCGCGGTCAGTCCGGAGATCCATTCGGAGAAAACCAACCGGGGCTGGAGGGCGAACCACAGCCCGGAGACAGTCTAGAGGGTGAAGAAGGGCAATCGCTCGCTGAGCGTCAGCGTGAATTGGCAGATCGTCTGGAAGAACTGTTCGAAAACCAATTGGCGGAAGAAGGGGAGGGCGGCGGCGGTCTTCTCGATGAAGATACGGTCGAGGCGATTGAGCGCTCGCAGCGCCGCGCGGGCAACGCGCTTGAAGATGGTAATGAAGGCCGAGCTATCCGCAATCAAGAGCAGGCAACGCGTCAATTGCGTGAATTGGCCGAAGGATTGGCCGAAGCGCTTGACGAAGCGCAAGCGGCGCGTCTCGGCGAAGCGCAAGGGACCGATGCCGGCGGGGCAGACCCGTTCGGTCAGAATACGACCGGCGGCATCGATGATAGTAATAGCGTGGAGATTCCCGATGAAGGTGAGCGGCAGCGTGCCAAGGATATTCTTGAAGAGCTACGCCGCCGCTATGATGAAGCCGTCGATGAAGACGAACGAGAATATCTCGAACGCTTACTCGACCGTTTCTAGGGGTTTCATGAATTTCAGGGTCATCCGATCCGATTCGCCGATCGCCGCATAAACAGCTGCATCGAAGCCCTCCGGTGTGTTGCCTTCACGATCAGACGTGGCGCTGACCGGTGGCAAGGTCCAGACCCCAAATGGATGGTCTGCAGTATCCGCTGGATTGGCATTGATTTCGCTGCTTTCGACAAACTCCAATCCTGCTGCGGCTGCGAGCGCTTTGACAAAGTCTTCATGCACGTAGCCGGACGCTGCGCGAGGGTCTTGCTCCGCGCTGGACGGCAGGCGGTGCTCGACCACACCAACGATCCCACCTGGTTTCAGGGCTGCATACGCGTCCGTAAAGAATTTCGCCGTGTAGTCTCCGCCCATCCAATTATGGACGTTCCGGAAGGTCAGTACAGCATCGACGGTGCCGGGTTCAGCCAGTGCGCCGGACTGGGCCGAAAAGGCGCTATAAGCCAGCGTACCAAACCGATCGGCATCGGCTTCGTAAACAGCTTTGAAATCTGCGATACGCTGTTCAATTCGGGTTTTGCGTTCGCCTTCAAAGACATTCACGTCCCAAACGGCAGCGATCAGTGTGCCATCGCCAGTCGCAAGGTAAGGGGCAATAATGTTGGTGTACCAACCGCCGCCAGGCCAGATCTCCACGACTGTATCGTCGGGCTCGATCTCGAAGAATTCAAGCGTCTCAGCCGGATTGCGCCAGACGTCGCGGGCTTTCTCCGCGTCGCTTCGCCAATCGCCTGCCACAATATCCGCGAGCGAAACGGGGGCTACCTCTTCCACTTCTACGGGGGGTGGTGTTTCAGCTTCCACGGTTTCGGTCGGAGCGTCGTTGCCCCCCGAACACGCTGCCAGCAAGAGCGCGCTCGCGCCCAGCATCCAAATCGATTTCATCACATTGCTCCGCTTAAGGGGTTGAATCAAAACTTTCGCGTCTCCACATAGCCTGTGTCGCGGCGCTGCCAAGCGGGCTGCGACCGGAAATTCTGCCAGTGCCGATGGTCGGGCTGGGTGCACGGAAGCTTCCGAACCTCAATCCTCTCGGCATTGATGATCGCCGGAGGCACAGTTGCTAGTGAAAGGACTGTCACGATGAGTACGATTGATCTCACCCCCCTTTACCGAACAATGGTTGGCTTTGACCGGATGGCCAACATGATTGATAGCGCCGCAAGACTGGACGGCGCCCAGGGCTATCCGCCTTATAATATTGAGCGTGTCGCCGATGATGAGTTCGCGATTGAAATCGCCGTCGCAGGCTTTGGCGAAGAAGACCTGGATATTGAAACCAAAGATGGTCTCCTCACCGTTGCCGGCCGCAAAACCCCTGAAGAAGGCGCGCCTGAACGGGAATTCCTCCATCGTGGAATCGCTGAGCGCGGTTTCTTGCGTCGCTTCCAGCTCGCTGATCACGTTATCGTGACCGGCGCGGAGCTGAAGAATGGCTTGCTTCGCGTTGACCTCGTCCGCGAACTTCCGGAAGCGAAAAAACCTCGCAAGATTGAAATCGGAGCCCCTGCAAAGGGTAGCAAACCGAAACTGATCGAAGGCAAGGCTGACGCGGCCTAGATCCACTTACACCAATCAATTGAAAGACCCCGGACCATATGGTCCGGGGTTTTTTTACATCATTTTGGGCGATTGATGCTGAACAGGTCAGTGATGCGTGCATAGTCGCGATATCCCAGCCTGGCGAGCGGCTGGTACCGGGTCACGTCGAAGATTCCATCGACCAGACAATCATCGCGCAGGTGTACGCCAACCACTTCTCCAAAGACAACAATGTTCGACTCGCCCGGCAGGTTCACCCTGTCGACCAGTTTGCATTCTAAACTGGCGGGCGCGCCGTCAATCCTTGAACAGGCAATCGTTTCGCAGCTTGTGCGGGTTAGCCCGGCGCGTTCGAACTCATCCACCTCTTTGGGAAAATGAGCCGCCGTGGCGTTCATTTGCTCTCGCATCGCAAACTCGACAATATTGACGCAGAAAACACCCGTTTCGATGATGTTTGAAACAGTGTCTTTGCCGACCTCTCGATCCGCTTTGCCGGAAGTTGAGGCGATCATGAGTTGCGGAGGTTGATAGGAAACACCGTTGAAAAAGGAATAAGGCGCGAGGTTTTCCGAACCGTCCGGCCCGCGCGTTGAGACCCAGGCGATCGGGCGCGGGGTTATGATCGCATTAAACGGATTGTGCGGAAGGCCATGCCCGTTCTTTGGTTCGTAAAACATTTGTCCCGCTATCTGTTCGCGATGTTGAGTAAGTGCGTTTCCAGTTTCCGGCTTTGCTTTTGCAGATTGAAGTCCTGCATCGCGAACGCCCGACCTGCGTCCCCCATGCGCGCTGTTGCGGCGGGGTCCGTCATCATCTTGCGTAAATTCTCAGCCAGGGCATCAGAATCGCCTTCATTACAGAGGAAGCCGGTCTCGCCATCCTTCACGCACTCAACGATGCCGGAATGCCGGGTTGCAGCCAGTGCACACCCCGAAAGCATCGCTTCGATACAAACCAGAGGCAGCCCTTCTGCATCTCCAGAGGGCGCGCGTTTCGAGGGCACGCAGGCAATTTTGGCCGCCGCCCATTGCTTTGGCATATCATCTGCGGGCACCCAACCGGCGAGCTCAACAGGTACGTTGGCAGCGGCAAGTTTTTGGTGAAGCTCTTGTTCGAAACCGTCGCGTTTCCCCTCATCCTTGTTGCCGCACAACCGCACGGTCCAGCCGTCGAGCGCGGGACCGAGCTTCGTCAGCGCTTCGATCAGCGTATCGATCCCCTTTTTGGGAGACCATCTGCCCGCGAAAACTAACAAGTTCTGCTTTTCACCCGGCTGAAATTTATCGGGATCTGCAGTGTTGTGATGTACGATCATTTTCTGCTCGGGTGCCCCTTTGGCGCTGAGTTCGCGCCGGATAAAATCGGAGCAGGGCAGGATCAGGTCAGCCTCATTCCAGAGGTTTTGACGTCGCCGATTATAGACCCGCAGCATTGAGTTTTTCGTATTTGATGTCTTCGTGGCATCGCCGCCATAATAGGTAACGGCCAGTGGCAATCCGAGCGCTCGTGCGAGCGGTAATGCGTACGCGCCAGACTTCCCAAAACTTGCATGAATTGCGATCGGGTTAAGCGCGGACAATCGCGCTTTCAGTCGCGAAGACACCCAACCGCACTGTTTGAAACCGCTGGTTCCACCAAAGCCATGCAGGTCAGTCAGGTCGATGGCCTCGGCGCCTTCGGGGACCGGTCCATTGATCGTATGACCAATATAAATCGGCTTGAGTCTCTCGAAACAGGAGTACCCTCTTGGGATAAAACTTTCCGACGGGGTGAACATTTTATCGCAATAGGCGAGGATATTTTGTTGTTTAGCCACGCGATTGCTCGCTTTGAAACCACGCCCAGGCCGTCTTCAGGATTGTCTCAAGGTCCGAATGCTGCGGGCGCCATCCGAGCTGCTCGGCGGCTTTCTCGGCGCTGGCGACGAGACGTGGCGGGTCGCCCGGACGCCGATCTGCCATCACGCGGGGTACGGGTTTGCCCGCCACTTTCGAAACCGCATCCGCCAGTTCTAAAACGCTATGACCACGGCCCGTTCCGAGATTGAAAATGTCGCTCTCACCGCCTCGGGCGAGATGATCTAGCGCGCGCCAATGTGCATCAGCCAGATCGCTGACATGAACATAGTCGCGGACGCATGTGCCATCCGGCGTGTCGTAATCGTGGCCGAGAATATTGAAGGTGAACGTGCCGTCCATGGCGCCGCGGATCGCCAGCGGTATGACATGCGGCTCCGGGTCGTGGCGTTCTCCCGTCTCACCTTCCGGGTCGCATCCTGCAGCATTGAAATATCGCAAGATTACGGACCGCAATCCATGCGCGGCGCCATAATCGCGAATCATTTTCTCACAGATCAGTTTGCTCTCACCATACGGGTTGATCGGGGCCTGCGTCGTTTCTTCCGTGATCAGGTCATCGCTGAGCCCATAAGTGGCACAAGAGGATGAGAACACCATTTGCCGGACACCCGTCTCGAGCATGGCGTCAAGTAGACTCATCGTGCCGCGCACATTGTTGCGATAATAAATCTCCGGCGCCTGCATCGACTCCGCCACATATGCGAAGGCTGCAAAATGGGCGACGGCGTCGGGTTTTACACGGTCGAGGGCCGTGACAAGCGCTTCAGAGTCCAGAATATCGCCTTCGATCAGCTCGCCCCATTTCACCAGGTCACGGTGGCCTCTGGACAGATTGTCATAGGTCACAACTGTCCACCCGGCATTCGCAAAAGCTTTGGCGCAATGGCTGCCGACATAGCCAGCGCCACCCGTGACGAAGACGGTTTTACTCATTCGACAATTTACTCCGCGGACATTTGACACGCTGCGTAATTGGCCGGTGAAGGGTCGTCAAATCCTGAATGAAGCGGCTCTAAAGGACCAGCTGCGTCTGAGTCACCAGACAGACTTTTTTGCCCGCCGGATCAGTGACTTCGGTTTACCAGACTGAGAGCCGTCGACCGATGCGCACAGGCGTCGAAATACCGGTCACCAGAGTCCCGGCCGGAGGACCACTCAGGAAGCTGGTATTGCTGTCGATCGTCGTTGTTCCGTTTGCGCCTTCCGGGATCGCCAACCAGGCGCCGGTTGCGCCAAGCACATCGCAAAAACTCATCATGCAGCCCCCATGCATTGTACCACCTGCTGTGCACAGTTCCTCACGGACAAGAAGTTCACCAACGACACGATCTCTGCTGGCTTCCAGAAGTTTGATTCCGAGCAGCTTGGAATACGGTTGGGCTTCGGCAATTTGGGCCAGTGGATCCATAGCATCCCTCCTTTTGGGCGAACTTATGAAGCAATCCGGGGCCTGAAAAGCCTCGACGCCACGGAAGGAAGGCGACGTTTGCTCAGGGGGAAAGAACAAAAACTTGCACTGTCCTTTCGATACACACGC
>JAYZAM010000172.1:0-13062 GCA_036339715.1 Pseudomonadota bacterium
CGCGCTGCTCCCAACGCGTGACTTGAGGCTGGAACGCGGCTTGCGGCAGATTGTTGATCTGGTCGACGCGAAGTTTGATCTCGTCGATGAAGACCTGCATGTCGATATCATCACGACCGCGAATATTGACCACCGCGAAGCTCTCACGCGCAACCGAGGTGATACGATCGAGCCCGTCAATATCGGCGACCGCTTCTTCAATCCGCGTGATGATCTGTTCTTCAACATCCTGCGGGGATGCACCTTGCCAGGTCATTGTCACCGAAGCGCCTGCGACAGGAACAACCGGGAACATTTCGCGTTCCATCTGATTGAAGCCGAGAACGCCGCCAACAAAGGCCACGACCATCAGAAGGTTAGCCGCGATTGCGTTACGCGCAAACCAGGATACCATTCCAAACATTACAGCTCTCCGTCACTGGCGGTTGCAATCGCTTCCGGCGTGCTGGTTTCAGCCATCCCGGTGGTTGCTTCATTGTCGCCGTCAGATTGCGCTTCCTCATTATGATTCTTGATGCTGCCATCTTCCATGCGCTGCAGGATGGTGATGCTCATGCCATCATTTGAGCCCCGAATTGGGCTGGTAATGGCGAGGTCGCCAGGGTTTACTTCGTCGCTCCGGAACCAAGCTCCGTCCGGCGAACTGAAGACCAAGTCGACTGAGTAAATTCTCAGCTCGCCTTCCTGAGGATCGCCAATGAAAATATTATTGCCGCCGCGAATGGCTGAGCGAGGCGCAACCAGCAAATTTTCGATTTTAGTGCCGGCAATGCTGGCATTTACAAACAGACCAGGGGCCATTGGCGCGCCATTGTCAGATCCTGCACCATATGGATCGCGCAGCTCCGCGATGACATTGATCAGTCGAGTTTGCGCATTTACCGCAGCAGATGACCGCGTGACGCGGCCTTTCCATGTCCGCATTTCGCCAGAGACAGAGGCAGAGAAGATCACCTCCGGGCCAGGATTGCGAGCGGTCTCAGCAAAGGCAAGTGGCAAGCCGAGGCGACCCAGCTCATCATCATTGATTGGCAGAGCAACCTCGACAATGTCGGTTGCGAAAACACGACCGAGAGATTGTCCGGGCGATGCGAACTGACCGACATCAACATTCTCTTCGCGGACCCGTCCGTCGAACGGCGCAACGACAGCCGTACGCGCCAGCGCCAGCTGCGCATCAGCAAGCTGCGCTTTCGCAGATTCGAGTGCGGCTTCAGCTTCAGCCAATTGCGGCTCGCGCCGGGCGAGCGGGCTAGAGTCGGTGATTCCAAGATTGATCAGGTCCTGCCGAGCGATTTCGGCTTCCGCTTGCTCACGTGCGAGCCGTTGTTCTGCGCTCGCGACACCGGACTGAGCGCGCACAACCGCGAGCTCATAATCCGCTCCTTCGAGCCGCACGAGCACCTGTCCCTGACGAATAAAACCGCCATCGATAAAGTCAGGTGATACATAGGCAATCCGTCCAGCGATTTGCGGCGCTACCACGATCTCGCGTTGCGGTCGGACCTCGCCCTGGGCCTCGACCTTGAAGTCGAGATCGGCTTGCGTGACCTCTTGGGAAAACACAGAAAGCCCGGCGAATTTTTCCTCCGCCTGCTCTGCCTCTGGTTTCATGATCTGAACTGACATGAAGGCCAGGGCTGCCATGCCAATTAGGGCGACAACGGTAATGATAACGGAGATGATACGGCTCATGGGAGGAAGGCCTCTTCGGGACTATTATTATCTAATGATGCGACGTCGGCGGTCGCCGGAACCGGCAATCCGCCGCCGAGAGCCAAGTGCAGGCTCACGCGATTTGAGGCACGGGCAGACCGTGCTGCGATGAGACTCGATTCTGCAGACAAACGCCGTGTTTGCGAGTCAATCAGGTTGAAAATTGACACCAGTCCATTGGTATATTGACGGGTTGCCAATTCCTCGGCGAGACGCGCTTCTTCGAGCGCGCGAAGCTGGGCTTCTTCTTGTTGCGCGAGCAGCGTGTCTGCGGCCAGCGCATCTTCAACTTCGCGCCAGGCGGTCAGTGTTGTCGCCGCATAGGTTTCCACCGCAGCGCGCGCACGAGCCACGGCAGCGTCGCGATCAGCGTCTAGCGCGCCACCGTTGAATATCGGCGCCGCAAGGCTTGCAATCAGCCGGGCCGCAACGCGTGTCGGATCCAGCGCATCGGCAATATCGGTTTCTGAATTCGAGACAGATCCTGTCAGTCGAAGACTTGGCAACATTGCAAGACGCGCTTGTTCAGCGCGGAGACCAGCAGCGGCAACGCGTGCTTCAGCGGCAGCAATGTCCGGGCGTCGGGTCAGCAACAATGCCGGATTTCCGGTCGCCGAGATTGGGGGAAGTTCTGGCAGATCAGCAAACGCATCGAGCTCAGCGCCCGGATACCGCCCCAGCAGGATTTCGAGGCGGCGAACAGCATTTCCGCTCGCCTGACGGCGCCCTGCAATAGATGCTTCTGCTGAAGCCTGAGTGGTTCGCGCAGTCCGGACGTCCAGCGCCGAGGCAAGACCACGAGAGAGACGTCGTTCTGTCAGTTCCAGCGCGCGGGTGCGGGCCTCGAATGTCTCTACGGCGACGCGCTCCTGCGCCAGCGCCTCATTCAGATCGAACCAGGCTGACGCGGTTTGTGCCGCAAGTGCAAGGCGTGCAGACGCCAAATCCGCTTCACCGGCCAATAGGTCAGCTTCCGCCGCCTCAATTCCAGAGCGCAACCGGCCCCAAAGGTCTACTTCCCAGCTCAGATCAAGCCCAAGACCAAAACTCGGATCATTCACGCGATCGTCGATCGAGGCGATGTAATTGCTCGTGCCGCCAGCTGAGGCTGAGGCTGAAAGATTTGGCAAGGTGCGCCCGTAAGTGCTGCGCGCCTGAGCTCGGGTGGCTTGCACAGCATAAAATTGTGACCGGATGGAAGGGTTCGCGGAGAGCGCTTCATTGACCAGCTCGACCAGTTTATCGTCGTTAAATTGTGCCAGCCAATCTGTAGCGGGCACTTCACCAGAGACCCCCGATGCTGCCCAGGCGTCTGGTGCGTCAGGCGCGACCGGAAAAATAATCTCAGGCTCGCCGCCAAGCGTCGGCACGTTAGGTACACTTGCACAAGCGCCGAGCGCCATAAACCCTGCTATGATGGTCGTTTGTCTCATCCGATCCTCTTGAGCCTTGGATGTGCCTTTACGCCCACCCTATTCGACTGTCAACAAATAATTATCGTTTTTCAATAATGAACACGCAGCACTTGGACTTGCTCATCCCAATCACCAATGTATACGCCAGAGACGTTACAACGGACCACGCAACGTAGCACGGTTGAACGCATATGTCGCAAAGAAAAGGACAATCTCCCTCGGACCCGCCGCGGCGGTTCCGTGACTTTTTTGTCCTGACTCTCGGAAGCATCGCCGTTCTGGCTCTGCTCTTACTGACAGGCGCCATTGGTCTTGTCGAATGGATCACGGGCGCGATCGTCATGACCGCCGGCGCTCTAGCATTTTATGTCGGGTCAGCACCGCAGACAGCGACGTCGGAAGAACATCACGCTGATGATGTCACACTCGAGACTGAGCCAACCGCGCTGAAGAATGAAATCGAGCCTTTCATCATGGCCCTGCCCCTTCCGGCCCTCCTGATTTCGAGCCAGGCCCAAATCCAGGCTGCGAATAGCCCGGCGACGAATATGTTTCGGCTTGAATTGCCACGCCAGGGCGTGCCCGTCGCAACTCTACGAATTCCGGAATTGCTCGACGCAGCAGAGCGGGTTGGTAGAGACGGCGCCAATGAGCGCGTTGAATTCACGCAGCATGGCGAAGCGGAAGTCTGGATGGCTCATGTCCGCCCCGGTCCGGAAACCGGGTCGGTCCTGATGGTGTTTGAAGACCTTACCGCGGTTCGCCGGGCCGAGCGTGCCCGCGCCGATTTCCTCGCGAATGCCAGTCACGAGCTTCGAACGCCCCTCACCGCAATTGGCGGCTTCATCGAAACCATGCGCGGTCCAGCCAAGGATGACAAAGCAGCCTGGGATGGATTTCTCGAGATTATGGGCCAGCAAACCGAGCGGATGAAGCGACTGGTCGCCGATCTTTTATCTCTGTCGCGGATCGAATTCAGCGAACACCGAACGCCAAGCACAAGGATCGATTTCGTCGATTTGGTTCGCCAGACCAGCATGGCGCTGGACCCTGTGGCGAAAGAGGCGGGCATTCATCTTCACTTTGATGCCCCGGATCGGGTTGTCAGAACCGTGGCCGATGAGGATGAGATTGCACAAGTTGTTCAGAACCTCGCCAGCAACGCCATCAAATACGCGCGCAAGAATGGCGAAGTGCAAATTCTTGTCGGGGTCGCTGAAACGATGACAGAGGCGGCGACGGCCTGCAGTCGCCAGTCTGCTGGCTCAAAGCGAGCATTGTTGCTTCAGCCCTATGCCTCTTCCGAGGCGCGCGCCGTTTGGGTCCGCGTCACAGATAATGGCGCCGGTATCGCTGAGGAGCATCTCCCGCGCCTCGGTGAACGATTCTATCGTGTTGACGAAAGTCGGGGTGGCAAAATTGAGGGTACTGGGCTTGGTTTGGCCATCGTCAAACACATCATGGCCCGGCATCGTGGCGGATTGGCTGTTGAGAGTGTTGAAGGAGAAGGCACCGCGTTCGGTATCTGGATGCCAAGACTGAAAGATGACGCGCCGGATGCTGACCCCAAAGCCCTATAACCCCCCGCACGCTGAAGCGCTCAAAGTCATTCATATTGACGATGCCATCGTCATTATCGACAAACCGTCAGGTTTGCTCAGTGTTCCTGGACGTGGGGCTGAAAAAGCCGTGTGTGCGGTAAGCCGACTTACAGATCTAGGGCTATCGGCCCTGACCGTTCACCGGCTGGATATGGATACATCCGGGATCATGGTTTTCGCACAAACCAAAGCCGCACAAAAGAGCCTGTCACGGCAGTTCGAAGACAGACACGTCTCGAAGATCTACCACGCCGTGGTCGTCGGTGAGATGGACGAGGAGGCTGGAACGATAGATGCGGCAATTGCGCGATTTTCGAAACAGCGGCCGTTACGGCATCTCGATCCTGAGGGGCGCTCGGCGATAACACATTGGCAAGTTCTCGAACGCTGTGCCGGCCGGACTCGGCTCTGTTTGAAGCCTGAAACGGGCCGCTCTCATCAATTGAGATTGCACCTGGCGAGCATCGGGCACCCGATTGTCGGGGACGTGTTTTATGGTCATCCTGACCCATCTGAGCGCCTGCACCTGCACGCTCAAAAGTTGACCTTAAAACACCCCGAAACCGGGCACGTTATGGACTTTGAGAGCCCCGCACCCTTCTGACCTTCTTAGGCCTGAAATCGACCTCCATGTGTCACATATGTGTCAACGAGCGGCTGTATGAGCGCGGGATTGAATAGATCGACCTGAAAATGCTGCAGACATTAGGACAAATCCCCATCGGATGGCTCTTGATCGCGCCTCTGGCTGCGGCGGGATTCTTCGCGTTTGTTTCTGGCCGAACCCAGGTCGGAGCGATCCCAACTGGAGCGACAATTGGGTCTCGGCTCAATTCACAGCCCAATTTTCATGGCTATTTTCTTGCACTGTGTACCACGTTGCCAGCCGCACTCGTCCTTTGCGCCCACCTGATCTTTGCCGAGTCTTTCGTGATGAAGACCCTTGCAAACGAACTGCCCAACCATTTCACGCAGCGTGGCGGCGAGGAGATAGATCTTTTTCTAACTCGGGTTTCCGAACAGGCACAGCTGCGCACCGCGCCGCTCTCAGGCAACCTCCTCTTTGATGCTGCAGTTGAGCGATATTCGGCTTTGAAAGGACAATCTCGGCTGTTCGCGTTAGTGCTCGCAGCGATCCTGGCGCTCGCAGGGTTCTTGGCAGGTCGGCGTCGACTACAAAGAACCTTTCCGGCGCGCCAATATGTCGAGGGGGTCATCACTTCTTTTCTATTTCTGTGCGCCGCGATCGCCGTTCTGACAACGCTCGGCATCGTCTTGTCACTGGTTTTCGAAACGGTCCGGTTCTTTAGCCTCCCTGATGGCCCCACAATCACCGGCTTTTTGTTCGGAACAAATTGGAACGCACAAACCGGTCAGGATTTTGGGGCGGTTCCGTTGTTTTTTGGCACTTTGATGATTGCCCTTCTGGCCATGTGTGTTGCGGTTCCGATTGGCCTGTTTTCAGCGATCTACCTGTCAGAGTATGCGAGCCCGGGTTTTCGAAACTGGGTCAAACCGATACTTGAGCTTCTCGCCGGCATTCCGACCGTTGTTTACGGATTTTTCGCGGCGATCCTCATCGCCCCCATGGTCCGCAATTTCGCCCTCTGGGTAAATTCCCTTCCATTCACTCCTGACACTTTCCTTGCCGCTCAACCGACAAGCGCACTGGCCGCAGGTCTGGTTATGGGCGTCATGATCATTCCGTTTGTCAGTTCACTCTCTGATGACGTGATACATGCCGTGCCCCAACCCTTACGCGATGGCGCGCTGGCGATGGGTGCGACCCCGTCAGAAATGATCAAGCAAGTCGTGCTGCCGGCGGCACTTCCGGGCATCATTGCCGCCATTCTGCTCGCTGTGTCTCGCGCGATTGGCGAGACCATGATCGTCGTCATGGCGGCTGGCGGACGCGCTCTGATCACAGTCGATCCGACCTCAGACATGACAACCGTGACCTATCAGATCGTCTCATTGTTGACCGGAGACACCGCCTTTGACAGCGCCAAAACGGTCTCAGCCTTTGCCCTCGGCTTTGTTCTGTTCGGGGTCACACTGATCTTCAATATTATCGCCCTGAGGGTCGTGCAGAAGTATCGGGAGGCCTATGACTGATCCGTCTTCTACGATCGGCCAGCCCGCCGCTAAACGCTTGCGACAGCGCTACAATGCTGAGCGACGTTTCAAGCGATATGGTCAGATTGCGATCGCCGTCGCGGTCGGGTTTCTCGCCATTCTGCTCCTCTCAATTGGGACACGGGCAGCGTCTGCTTTTTCGCATCATACGGTCACAGTAACGATTGATCAGAGCGATTTTTCAGACCGAGACGCTGTCTCAGTGACAAAGGTCAATCTCGCGGTGCGGGAAGCATTGCAGGACCTGTTCCCGGAAACGCGCGTTGATGCAACCTCGCGGACGGATCTGTTTGGCCTGACAACGAGGCTCGCGGTTTTGCCATTAACCCGCCGACTGCAAGCGCAAGCGGATCTCGGAGCCGGGCCCGTGACGGCCAAACTGGCACTCTCTGATGAGCTTGATCTCTACCTCAAATATCAAGTTCAGTCGCAGCAAAAAACCGATATCGGACGCGCAGGTCGGCTATCCCGAACTGATGAGAACACCCTTAGACTGACCAATGCCGACTTGAATGGATTCGATGCGTTCCAGGCGCCCCTTGAGACATCTGAAATGGCGCCATCAAAAGTCCTCGTGAGCGTTTCCGACGCGTGGTTCGAATTGCAAACCGTCTCGGGCGCTGCGCTGATTCTACGGCATCTAGCAGGCCCGATGCCGCGCCTCGGGGAGCAGGATAGAACCGCGATTAGCGCGATTGTACTGCCCGCAGCCAGCGATGAGAGACGCGTGTCTAACCGGCAGATCGCAATGGTCTTATTTCTTCAACAAGCTGGGCATATTCAACGACAGTTTAATACCGGCCTGTTCACAAATTCAGATAGCACCTATCCGGAACTTGCAGGGGCCGCCGCCGCAATTGTCGGCTCGCTTTTTACCATGCTCGTCACCGCGATTTTTGCGCTTCCGATCGGAGTTCTGGCAGCGGTTTACCTGGAAGAGTTCGCCAAAAAGTCGATCCTGACCAACGTGATTGAGGTGAACATCAACAATCTCGCTGCGGTGCCGTCCATTATCTTTGGTCTGCTTGGCGCGGCGGTGTTTCTGAACACATTGGGTTTGCCGCGGTCCGTACCCCTCGTCGGGGGACTGGTATTAGGACTTCTTATTCTGCCGACAATCATCATCGCCTCACGCGCGGCTTTGCGGTCTGTTCCGCCGTCTGTCAGAGATGCCGCACTCGGCCTGGGGGCATCCCCCACGCAGACCGTTTTCCATCATGTTCTGCCGCTCGCTGCACCTGGAATTCTAACTGGTGCTATTATTGCGATGGCCCGGGCGCTTGGCGAAACGGCCCCGCTGCTCTTGATCGGAATGGTCGCATTCGTCAGCGAGATCCCATCATCACCCGATGATGAGGCGACGGTTTTACCCGTCCTGATTTTCAAATGGTTTTCTGGCGCAGAACGGGCGTGGGAACCTATGACATCAGCGGTGATCGTGGTCCTTCTCACGGTCCTCGTCTCAATGAATCTCGTCGCCGTGCTGCTGCGTCGACACTTCGAGCGGAGATGGTGATTATGGCCGAAAGTGGATTTGCTTCGAATGCGATGGCGGCCTCTGGCGGTTCGATCGGGGGCACAAAAATAGACTGTAGAGACGTGACGGTGCGCTATCAGGGCAAACCCGCGATCCAGGACATCTCGATGAAAATTCAGGACAAGTCTGTGACCGCATTGATCGGGCCTTCCGGGTGCGGGAAATCGACGTTTCTACGCTGCCTCAATCGGATGAATGATACGATTGAAGGCGCGCAGGTTGACGGTCAGATCCTGATGGATGGCGAGAATATCAACGCGCCTGACGTCGATCCAGTTACTCTACGCTCAAAAGTCGGCATGGTTTTTCAGAAACCGAACCCGTTCCCAAAATCGGTCTATGACAATATCGCTTATGGTCCCCGCATTCATGGGCTTGCGACTAGCAAAACTGAGCTCGATCGGATCGTCGAAGTCTCGCTTCAGAAAGCTGGACTCTGGGACGAGGTCAAAGACCGGCTCGGTGCCAGCGGAACCAGCCTATCGGGCGGACAGCAACAGCGTCTGTGCATTGCCAGGGCGATCGCCATCAATCCCGAAGTTATTTTGATGGACGAGCCCTGTTCTGCGCTTGATCCGATCGCCACGGCACGGATCGAGGAGCTCATAGATGATTTGCGCCTGCGATTTTGTATCATCATTGTCACACATTCGATGCAACAGGCTGCAAGGGTGTCGCAACGCACTGCCTTTTTCAATCTCGGAAGCCTGGTTGAGTTCGGCGATACGGAAATGATTTTCACCAATCCTGAGGTGCAAAAAACTCAGGATTATATTACGGGCCGATTCGGTTAAGGGGATAGACGTTGGCTGGACCGCAACACATTGTCAGTGCATTCGGAGAAGAGTTGGAGCAATTGTCCGCCGAGCTCTTGCGGATGGGCGGATTGGCAGAGGCAATGATCAGAGATGCCTCACGCGCCGTCGTCACGCGCGATGCCGATCTCGCGGAAACCGTAATTGAGCGCGATCTCGAAATGGATCGTCTCGAACGCGAGGTTGAAAGTAAAGCCGTGAGGATGCTTGCCTTACGACAGCCCATGGCCATGGATCTGCGGAATGTGATCGGCGCGATAAAGCTGGCAGGCGGTATTGAGCGCATTGGTGATCTGGCCAAGAACATTGCCCGGCGTAGCCTTGCCGTTATCGATGAAGACAATCGCACCGCATTGCGTGGGATTGAACGAATGGGCCAGGCAGTTTCACGGCAATTGCAAATCGCGCTCGACGCCTATTCCCGGCGCGACCCCACGACGGCAATCGCCGTGCTTCATCAGGACGATGATATTGACAGTCACTATAACAGTCTGTTGCGATCTATGCTGGTCTTTATGGCCGAAGAACCCGAGCAGTTGAGCGCCCGGTCAAACTTTCTGTTTATCCTGAAAAACCTCGAGCGCATTGGTGATCATTGCACCAATATTGCGAAAGTCGTCCATTTCATTGCCACCGGGGTTCAAATTTCGGAATCCAATCTTAGAAAAGACCTGCCCCAGAATGAGGAAACTCAGTCATGAAACCATTCGTTGTGATCGCAGAAGACGAAGCAGCCGTATCGGAGCTCCTAAGATACAACCTGGAATCGGAGGGATATGAGACCGCAATCGCTAGCGATGGTGATGAAGCCATGCTTCTGATTGATGAACGAATTCCGGACCTCATGCTCCTGGATTGGATGCTTCCCAAGATTTCTGGCATCGAGATTTGTCGACGGGTGCGCACGCGGCAGGAAACCGCGAACATGCCGATCATCATGCTGACGGCACGAACCGAAGAGGCAGATCGCATTCGCGGACTCGAAACTGGCGCGGACGATTATGTCACCAAGCCGTTTTCCACAAATGAATTGATGGCGCGCGTGAAGGCCGTATTGCGCCGAATTCGACCCGCGTTGATGGACGATAAGATCAAGATTGGTGACATCCAAATTGACCGCACCACGCACAGCGTTGCGCGTGCAGGCAAAGCCATTCACCTCGGGCCGACCGAGTTCCGCTTACTCGAGTATTTTGCGCAACATCCTGGCCGGGTATTCTCACGCGAACAATTGCTCGACGGTGTTTGGGGGTCCGACGTTTATGTCGAGGCGCGCACGGTAGATGTTCATATTGGGCGCCTGCGCAAAGCCCTGATGAGCCAGGGCGGCGACAATCCGATCCGGACCGTTCGTTCCGCCGGATACTCCCTCCGCACGGATTGATCCCGGTTAAATCGTCGGCAGCAAGTCGCGCTGACAGACGGTACGAATGGCGAATTGTGAGATAACCCGCTCAACATTTGGGAGCCGGGTCAGAACGTCCCGATGGACGCGCTCATAGTCGGCGGTGTCGCGGACCGCAATGCGGAGCAGATAATCCGCCTCCCCGGTCATCAAATAACAAGCCGCGATGTCCTTGGAACGGCGAACCGCTTTTTCAAACGCCTGCAAGCCATCATCTTGTTGATTATTGAGCGTCACCTGAACAAAAACGCTGGTCGCGCGCTCAATTGCCGCTTCATTGATCCGAACGCCATAGCCTTCGATAATTCCTGCAGCTTCCATGGCCCGGATACGGCGATGCACAGATGATGTGGAGAGTCCAACCTGATCTGCAATCTCTGCGTGCGAAAGTTTGGCATTCTCCGACAAATGTCGCAAAATTTTTTCGTCTTGACGATTTAATCCCACTTTTTTCTCCAATACGGGAATTTTGTTCACTTATTATCTCAAATTCGAGAATTTTGAACATATTTTTTGCCGTACCTCAGTTATATTACCCAGATCATTTGTATGGAGAGGTAAATGAAAATCGGGGTCCCAACTGAGATCAAGAAACAGGAATTTCGCGTTGGGTTGACGCCCGAAAGCGTGGGCGAACTCGTTCGGGCGGGACACGAAGTTATCCTACAGGATAATGCTGGGATTGGTTCAGGCTTTGCCAATGAGGATTATACCTCTGTTGGTGCCTCAATCGTGGCCGATGCTTCAGCCGTGTTTGAAGCGGCGGAACTCATTGTCAAAGTGAAAGAACCGCAGCCTGAAGAAACGGCGCGACTGAAACCACATCACACATTGTTCACCTATCTTCATCTCGCTCCGGACCCAGTCCAGGCGCAAGGTCTGATCGAAAGTGGGTGTCTTGCAATCGCTTATGAAACCGTCACGGACCGCGATGGCCGCCTGCCCTTGCTCACACCAATGAGTCAGGTCGCAGGCCGGATGGCGATGCAGGTCGCGGCCTGGGCGCTGATGAAGACCAAACGTGGACGCGGAGTCTTGCTCGGGGGTGTTCCCGGCGTGATGCCGGCGAAGGTCGTTATCATTGGTGGCGGTGTTTCAGGATCGAATGCGGCCGAGATCGCCGTCGGCATGCGCGCCGATGTGACGATTTTTGATCGTAATAATGCGCGACTCGCCGAGCTGGACGCACAGTTCAATGGCGCAGTGAAGACGATGTACTCAACAAAAGCGTCGCTCGATGCTGCCGTTCGCGAGGCGGACCTGGTCATCGGCGCGGTTTTGATCCCGGGTGCCGCGGCGCCGAAACTCGTCACTCGAGATCAGCTTAAGCATATGCGGCCAGGTGCTGTGCTGGTGGATATCGCGATTGATCAGGGCGGCTGTTTCGAAACCTCCCGTGCCACCACGCATGAGGATCCGATTTATGATGTCGACGGCATCCTGCATTATTGCGTCGCCAACATGCCAGGCGCTGTGCCGCGAACATCTACCTACGCTTTGAACAATGCGACCCTGCCCTTCGTCTTGCAGATCGCCAATCTTGGCGGGCGCGAAGCGCTCAACCAAAATCCGCATCTGGCTGAAGGTTTGACGGTCGCAGATGGCGCGATCGCGCACGAACAAGTCGCGCGCGATCTTGGGATGGCATTTCAACGCCCCGACTGGTTCCGGGGATAAGCCTTTTGCTTATGGCGCGGCGTCGATGGGCGCTGCGTCGACGGCTTCGCCCTCTCCTTTAAGGTAGGTGTCGAGGAAGGTTACGAAGGCCTCGGACGCGGTGATCCGGTTTGCCCGGCGTCGGAAGCCATGTCCCTCGTCCGGGAAGAGGACATATTCGACATAGACGCCATTGGCACGGATCGCTTCGACCAGCTCGTCGCTTTCGACTTGAAGAACGCGCGGGTCATTCGCCCCCAGCACAACAAGCATCGGCTTGGTGACATTCTCGGCGTGGAATAGAGGTGAAATGGCGCGGTGGCGTTCAGCATCTGTCGCAGGATCGCCCATTTCATCATACAACGCCTCGCGGAAGGCCGCCCACCAATCCGGAATGCTTTGCAGTGTCCGCACCCAATTGGTCACCCCGAAAATATTGATGCCGACTTCAAATTCTTCCGGATGGAAGGTCAGCGCGGCCGCGGTGATATATCCGCCATAAGAGCCACCAATCACGCCAACTTTGTCATTGTCGACCCAGTCGAGACTGCGCAAATAATGGCCCGCCTCCACGATATCGCGCAGGTCTTCTTCGCCATGGCGTTTATCATCCATATGGAAGAAGGTTTTCCCATAGCCTGATGAACCGCGATTATTGGCGGCGTAGACCGCATAGCCGTGATTGACCATGTGCTGGATCGTGGCGCTGTAGCCACGCGTGCTTTGCCCGCCCGGACCACCATGCACCCAGACCATGGCCGGGACAGGGGTCTCAGCAGAC
>JAYZAM010000173.1:0-4597 GCA_036339715.1 Pseudomonadota bacterium
CATGGGCGCAGGGGGCGGTTTTCCCACCACCATTTTGTACGATAAATCCGGATTTAAGGTCGCCAAGCTCGAAGGCGAAGCCGATTGGGCGAGCTATGAGGCCGTCGCCCTGATCGATCTAGTCAAAGAGAATTAAGCGAAACCGTCCCAAAGCAGTTTCAGACCGACCGCAAAAATCAGACCGTACAAGATGCGATAGAATAAGGTCTGATCGATGTGTTTCACCAACCACGCCCCAAACAGAACACCGAACGGCGCGATGGGGATCAGGATCAATGATGTCGTGAGATTGGTCTGATCGAACTGGCCCAGCATGGCATAGGGCAACAGCTTCACGAAATTCACCACGAAAAAGAACATGACCGCCGTTCCGGCATATATCCGTTTCTCCAGCCCCTGCGGGATTGCGTAAGCCTGATAAGGCGGCCCTCCGGCATGGGCGATAAAACTGGTAAAGCCCGCAAGCAGACCTGAAAGCGCGCCCAGTGGTCGATTGTTCTGGATAAAGGCATCTCCACCGGTGGGTTTCAGGATCGCATAGATCGGGAACAAAACGGCGATCACGCCAACGACAATCCGAACGATCTGATCATCAACAAACCCGGCCAGAAACCCACCTGCGACAATGCCAGCAATCGCACCTGGCAAAGTCAGAAGCAGGAGGCGTTTGTCCCAGTGATTTCGATAGGTCCAGACACCAACCCAATCCATGATAATCAGAATTGGCAACATGATGCCTGCGGCCTGGATCGGAGAGATGACAAGCGCCATCAGCGGCACGGCCAGCAAAGCCAATCCGCCAAATCCGCCTTTCGAAACACCCGTGATCAGAACGGCGATCACGGCAACGGCCCAGAAGATGGGATCATGCCCCGGCATCAACGGTTTCAGTTCGTATGCGTCAGATCGAACGCCAATAGCAGCGTTCGTTGAGACTTACTGAAATTATCGTCAGACATGAGCCATATGCGCGACTGCCCTGCGGGAAGTTCAGCAATTGCCACAGCTTCGAAATTATCGACCGGCAGCGGGGTTTTGAGTGTGGCTTTCGCGATTTGCTTCTCACCCTTTCGAACCTGCAGGATCGCTCGCGCCCCACGCGCCGGATCATAGGCTCGAAAAATCTGCACTGTGAGGTCATGCGAGATGTCCATCCCGGTGAGTAAGTAAAGCAAGGGCTGCCGGGTGCGATGAAAGTCAGCCAATGTTCCATCGACGCGCACAGCACCTACGGGAGATCCGCCAGAGGCCTGCGATTCAAATCCGATCACCAATTGGTCGCCGTTCATAGCGAGCGCTTCAGCGCCGCGATTATTTTCCAGCACGCGGCCATCGACAACTTTATCCAGCTTGACGACGCGCGCCGCCCGGGCCGCTGCCCCGCAACTTTCAAGGTCGTAGGCCTCAATTCGATGCTCCTGCTCAAAGCTCACAAAAGCCAGGCCATCCCGCACCGCCTTGTCTTCGGCATCTGCAGATCTTTTATTCGGAAAGATGTTTCCGTTCTGGTTCTTCAGATAGGTGATGGAGCCCGATCCATCTGGTGCCATCGTCTCCGGATCAATCCCGATCCAAACAAACTTCCCATCGTCTGTGACGGCCAACAAAGACCCGGACCGCATGACGTCTAGCCCCGATATCCCTCCAAATTCATCATTGTCTGACATGAGGTGCCACGCCCCAGCCAAGCGCCCCCCTTCCAGGTTCAGCCGACGCGCTGAGTCAGTGCCGAGCTCTGCCTCGACGATTTCCAAGTCGAGTGGATCGGCGCGCCTGAACGACACATCTGACGGACAGGAGCGCGCCCGCAAGTCGGCTGCCTGCGCGTCGTAGGACCAGATCGGCGCCTCACTGACAGTTGATGCCCGCTCGCTGAGTTGAACATCCGCAGCGGTGCAGCCCCCAATACAAAAGGCGGCGATCAGGATGGATAAACGCATAATGGATAGCCTCAATGGTCGCCGATTTTGTTCGGGCTTTGGATGCTGAGATTACATACGTGTTCGTCGGACGTCGCGTCCTGAACCGACCTTTGGACCGCCATAGCGGGGCGCACCCGCACTCGCGCCGCTCGTCGCACTCGCGCCAGGCCGCACGGTTTCGCGGGTCAAAGGCGGAACAGCCATGGCTTCTGGTTTTGGCGCTTCCCCGTTCTCGTCGAACAGGCTGGCCAATTGTTCCGTCATCGCCCCGCCCAATTGTTCAGCATCCACAATCGTCACGGCGCGCTTATAGTACCTTGTCACATCGTGGCCGATGCCGATTGCGATCAGCTCAACCGGGCTACGATTTTCAAGCTCTTCGATCACCTGGCGCAGATGCCGTTCGAGATAATTTCCGACATTCACCGAAAGCGTTGAATCATCGACCGGCGCGCCGTCAGAGATCACCATTAGGATTTTGCGCTGTTCTGCTCGCGCCATCAGGCGGTCATGCGCCCAGAGCAGCGCTTCACCGTCAATATTCTCTTTCAAGAGACCTTCGCGCATCATCAGGCCGAGATTTCGACGCGCTCGTCGCCAAGGTGCATCCGCCGATTTGTAGACGATGTGGCGCAAGTCGTTGAGGCGTCCCGGCCCAGCTGGCTTACCTGCCTTCACCCAGTCTTCGCGGCTTAAACCGCCTTTCCAGGCTTTGGTTGTAAAACCGAGGATCTCGACCTTCACGCCGCACCGCTCCAGCGTACGGGCCAGAATATCCGCGCACAGCGCCGCCACCATGATCGGTCGCCCCCGCATGGACCCAGAATTGTCGAGCAGCAGAGTCACGACGGTGTCGCGGAAATTGCTATCATCTTCCTGCTTGAAGCTCAGCGGCGCCGTCGGGTCCGTGATCACGCGTGTCAAACGCGCCGTATCAAGCACGCCCTCCTCAAGATCGAAAGACCAGGAACGGTTTTGCTGCGCCATCAAGCGGCGTTGCAATTTATTTGCGAGTTTGGACACGGCCCCCTGCAAGCTCTCGAGCTGGTGGTCGAGATAGGCGCGCAATCGGGTTAGCTCTTCCGGGTCACACAAATCCATGGCTTGCGCGACCTCATCATTGGCGGTCGTGAAGGCCTTGTACTGGAACCGGTTCGCATCATCACCTTCGCGATAGTTTGGCCGCAGAGGTTTGGTGCCATCATCTGTATCTTCAGGGTCTTCGTCGGCGTCCATATCTACGTCGGCATCGACAGAAACGTTGGTTTCTTCACCGTCCATATCGTCCGTATCGCCGGCCTCTATCTCCTCCATAGTCGCGCCCTGGGTCTCTTCACCCGACTCGCCATCTTCGGAGGAGTTCTCCTGATTGTTCTGTTCAGCCTCTTCTTCGGATTCTTCGTCTTGCTCGCCCTGATCGTCCGCGACTTCGTCGCCGCGTGTCAGATCGCGGATCAGGTCTTGGATCGTCCGCGCAAAGGCTTCCTGATCATGCAGCTGATCGGTCAATCGCTCGAGTGTGTCTGTGCCCCGTGAATTGACCTCTTCGCGCCATAGCGCGGCGATGCCCTCTGCTTCGGCCGGCAGTGGACGCCCCGTCAATCGCTCGCGGAGGAGAAATTCGACGGCCGGTGCAAGCGGCGCTTCCTGGCGATCTTCCATCCGCGAATAGCCGGCTTTTTCGCAGCGCGCTGCGAGTGCCGCATCAAGATTTTTCGCGGTCCCGTCCATGGCACGGGCACCGATGCTCTCAATCCGCGCCCGTTCTGCCGCTTCATAAACCTGTCGACCGACATCATTTTTCGGTTGGTTTCTGGCATGCGCGGCAGGGTCATGATGTGCCATCCGCAGCGCTGTCGCATCCGCTTCGCCGCGGGCGCGCGCCGCCAGATCAGGCGACAAATCCTTTGGCGGTGGCGGCAGAACAATTCGCTCAGCTTCCGCACGCGGACCATCTCCAGAAAAAGCCACCTCAACATCACGGGTCTGGCTCATCGCCTTTGCCGTGGTCGCTAACGCCTGTTTGAACAGCTCGTAAGGGGCTTCGTCAGTCTTACTCATAGGCCTGACTTAGCGCGCCGCGCGGAATTTGCGAAGCGTGACAAACACGCAAACTGATATTGCGTCGCGGAAGCCTAAGCTGGATGCAGCGCTGAGGGTGATTTGGTTCCTAGTTCAGCGCTTAAGCGACGATATAGAACCGCACAAACCAGAAGCATCAGGAAGAAATTGATCGAAACACCCGACCGGATCGCTGGTCCAGGGATGGCGAGACAGATGAAGACCGCCAAAGCGACAGATTCTCGCTCAAAGCGCAGCCAGCCAAACTCATGACCGCGCTTCAACGCGAACAGCAAAGCCGGAACGATCAGCACGAGCTCATAGTAATAAGAATATGGCGCGGCGATCAGGGTCAGTCCTGCAATCGCGGCATAGTGCCATTCGGGGTTTTCAGTCCGACGCGCGACCCATGTCATCGCCCCCGCCGCGAGCAGGATGCCTGCAACCGAAAAAGATCGAGCGACCGCGTCAGGCAGACCCAGCATCTGCGTCGCGGCGTAGATATTGACCATCTTATAGAGCGGCATCTCGCCGGTTGCGACGGAGTCAGAGACTGAAAGGACGCTGTCAAAAAACGCGCTCCAGACGTCTATTCCGAGCCATCCGACGGAACC
>JAYZAM010000174.1:0-5023 GCA_036339715.1 Pseudomonadota bacterium
ACGACTTGGAGAACCTAAATGATCAGTCTTGCTTTGAAATGGATGGCCCGCGCCATGTTTGCACTCGCGGCATTTTCAGCCCTGACGGCGATTTATATGTATTACACTCTGAATTTTGGCCCCTGCGCTGAGGGCGGGCCAACCTGTAGCAACAACCTTGCGACGCTTTACGCGTCCGGCATCGGAATTGTCGGTTTCGCCGTCTCTGGATATGCGGCGCACATTATCAGCAAAGGCTTTGCTGAAAACGATCAGGATTAGGCGAGGCGCGAAATCTCTTCACGCAGAGTCTTATCGCTATCTGTCGTAATTTTCTCGAGCACTTTCACCCGATCGCGTAGGCGCAACACTTCGCGCTCCAGATCTTCCATGCGAAGACGCGTTTCTTCGTCAGCAGTTGAGTTTGAGCGGGTTTCCAGCCAAGTTTTGATGACGCCTGATCCAACTGCGATCAGTACGATCAAGACCACCATTGTGAACGGGCTATCGATATCCATTTGCTTGTCCTGACATTATCGTTATTCGATATATAGCATGTCAGGACGAAATCGCAAGGAATTATCTTCCGGTTGATCCAAAACCGCCGCTGCCGCGGTCGGTTTCATCAAGTGAGTCGACCGTTTCCCAGACCAGACGCGTGACCGGCGCGAGCACCATTTGGCCGATCCGTTCGCCCCGCGCGATGGTGAACGCTTCAGACCCATGATTGATCAGAATAACTTTCAGTTCGCCGCGATAATCACTGTCAATCGTACCTGGAGAATTCAGACAGGTCAGACCGTGCTTTGCGGCAAGGCCAGAGCGCGGGCGCATCTGGATTTCATACCCGGTTGGAATGGCGACACTCAGGCCGGTCGGCACCATTAACCGTTCCCCGGGCTGCAGCACCATTGGATCGCCCTCCGGCACCGCCGCGCGCACATCCATCCCAGCTGCTCCCAATGTTTCGTAAGCGGGAAGCTCCAGGCCCTCAAAATGCGGCAAAGGCCGCACAGCAACAGTAATATCAGTCATGCAATGGCAAAACCACGGAGTCGCGGTCCTGAGTCAAGTGTGACTCAGTCCGCTGGAGCTTGAGAGACTTAAAACGCCCTAAAATGGACGCTCGTAATGTCCGCAGAAAATCACACGCGAGCATTTCGCTTACAGGGTGAGAAGTCTGACTAATTCATCAATTTCATGTTCGGTGGTTCGCCCATTCGTCACACACATTCGTAGAACCGATTTTCCTTCGAAGATTGCTTTGGACACCCAACTCGAATGACTTGCTTGTACGCGATCAACAATTTCGTCCACGGCGTGGTTGCCCTCTGGCGGCACGACACAAACGACAGCCATTTCGGAGGCGTTTGCTTTTGTCCATCCGCGAGCGAGCATCTGATTTGTGAAACTGTCCGCCAGCGATCGTGCATGCTCGATATGATCCGCATAGCCGTCCCATCCCGCCGCTCCCAACGACAAGAACAGCCGCAATCCGAGGAAGCGCCGAGACCATTGCGCAGAGTTTAAGTAGAAGTCGTTTTGGGCTTCGCTTTCGGGCATGTAGCTCGCAGACACGCGGAACGCATCAGCGGCGACAGCTGGTTGAGCCGTCAGGAACATGCCCGCGCCCATCGTCGTCGCGAACCACTTGTGCGCGTCGATTGTAATAGAGTCTGCGCTTTGAATGCCATTTAGTACGGTCATGGCGTTGCGAGAGGCGATCAATCCTCCGCCCCACGCCGCATCCACATGAAACCAAATATTGTGTTCTGCAGCGACATCGGCGCACGCCTCTAACGGATCAACCATACCTGCATTGGTGGTGCCCGCAGTGGCCGCGATGATGACTGGCGTTTTGCCCGCATTCAGATCATCTTTTATGGCGTCCGAGAGCGCTGATGCACTCATACGCCCGGCGCCATCTGTTGCGACCAATCGAACCGATTGTCGCCCAATCCCGGTCGCATGAGCGATTTTTAGCCAAGCCAGGTGGCTTTCCTTAGACGCGTAAATGACTGGTTGTCCGTCAAATGCTTGTGCCCCGTTCTCCCCAAAATCGGGATTCTTCGCGGTCAATGCGCAGAGAACAGCGGTGTTGTTTGCCTCCGCGCCGCCACTCGTGAAATGTCCGGATGCACCATCCGGCAAACCGGCTCGTT
The DNA here is from genome assembly GCA_036339715.1 of Pseudomonadota bacterium. Lineage (GTDB taxonomy): Bacteria > Pseudomonadota > Alphaproteobacteria > Caulobacterales > Hyphomonadaceae > Henriciella. Next base: position 2,142 of record JAYZAM010000174.1, read on the forward strand.
TTGCGACCTGCCTGATGACATGCTGCTCAATCTCGACTGCTTTAGGTGCGTGAGACCAAACGCAGATTTGCGGATTGTACGCTGAGGTTATTCGATCCGCGCATTCGGATGGAAACGTCGGAGCGGGATTGAATAGCCCCATGTATCCGGGGTGGGTCATGTGCACCATGCCGTCGTCAAGCGACGCCATCACCCATTCCATCAAATACTCTAGATCTTCAGGCGCTTCAAATTGAAAGGCGTCGAGTTGGTCTCGCCACTGCCGTGATTGCGGCGCGGGAGATACAGAATTGCTGCGCCGCTCAGCCCTTTTTCGCATCAAAGTATTTGTTAGCCGATCCTCAATTGCGAGCATCGTATCGGCGTCCGGAAATAAGGCTGAATGGCTCATCATGTAAAATCTTCGGGTCTCGTACTTTTGATCTCAGCGTATCCTAAGCGCGGCGACGGACGCCACCCAATTCTTGCGATTTAAACGTCGAGCAAACGTTGTTCACTTTGACGCCGAGAACGGACTTTAGCTCAGCGGCTTAAACTCGCCCCAAATCGGTCGCTTAGCATGAGCGATTATAACCCCGCACTCTCGCAACTTCTGGCCGGCTAGGTCATTACCGCGATCCCGATCGATATCGCTGAGACGACCAGGGACAAAGCGGCAAGCCGGGTCGAAATGATAAACCGTTTCCGATTGTCCTGCAGGTCGGCGAGCACCGATGTCAAAAGCGGAAAATTCACCACGTGGCGATCATTCGCCAAGCGCATATTGAAGAAATTGACGTCTTGCCCATCACCGGTTTTCGAGCCGTACTTTTCATTCATATGGTAATAGAGGCGACCAAATATCAGATCTGGGTCGCATTTAAATTTTCGACCAAGAACATCGATATCGATGGGGACCCAGATCTTGGTCACCCGCGTCTTATTCTCCTCAGACCATTCGGAAAATGCCTGCAAATATTGACGGTAAATCGTTGCCAGCAAGATTTCGTCCGTTGGAATCGCGCGTGCCATGCATATTCTCCCCTAGTCTTTCGGGATGTATACACGATTCAGAGGCGTATTTGTTGGCCTATTCGGCGGCGATCTGATCAGACTCGCCGTTCAGCGCATCCGCGATCCGCTGCACGAGGCGTTCGGCGACATCTTCCTTGGTCATGCGGGGCCAGCGGTCTTCGACGCCTTTGCGCGTGACCAAAGACACCTGATTCATCGCGCCGCCCATGACATCGCCGCTGACATCGTTCGCAACAATCCAATCACAGCGTTTGCGCTTGAGTTTCGCCACCGCCAAGTCTTCGACTTCATGCGTTTCGGCGGCAAAACCGATCACCAGGTTCGGCCGACGTTTTTTCTTTCGCGACAGTGTGGCGAGAATGTCTGGGTTCTCAGAGAGCTCAAGCGTCGGGTGCGGATCGCCATCGCCTTCTTTGAGTTTCATCTTCTTGGCCGCCGCCCGGCTTGGGCGCCAATCGGCCACCGCCGCAACGGAGATAAAGACATCAGCCGGAAGCGCCGCCTCACAGGCCTCCAGCATTTCGCGCGCGGTTTCGATCGGCACGCGGTCGACGCCCGCCGGAACCTCCAGATTAACCGGGCCTGACACCAGCGTGACTTTCGCGCCGGCGCGCGCTAGCGCATCAGCGATCGCGTAGCCTTGCTTTCCGCTGGAATGGTTAGACAGGAAACGCACCGGATCGAGCGGTTCGCGCGTCGGTCCCGCTGTCACAAGAGCATGACGCCCCGCCAGAGGTTTCGGATCAATCCCATAGAGCACGGGTCCGTCGCTCAGCAGAGCTTCGATACGATCAGCGATCGCCAACGGCTCAGGCAAACGGCCTGGACCGAACTCACCGCATGCCATCGCGCCTTCATCCGGATCCATCACCAAAACGCCATCGGCGCGAAGCGTCTCCACATTTCGTTGTGTCGCTGCATGCGTCCACATCCGAACATTCATCGCGGGCACCATCAGGACGGGCTTATCGGTTGCGAGCAACGTGGTGGACGCGAGATCGTTGGCGAGGCCGTTGGCGGCTTTCGCCAACAGGTCAGCCGTTGCCGGACAGACCACAACCAGGTCGGCCGAGCGTGACAGCTGGATATGGCCCATATCGGCTTCATCATCGAGATCGAACAGTTCGGTGAAGGCTTTTTCACCCGAAAGCGCCGAAACAGAGAGGGGTGTGACGAATTCCTGACCGCCCTTGGTGACGATGCAACGGCTGGCGACGCCGCGCCGCGCAAGTTCCCGGATCAGTTCCAGAGACTTATAGGCCGCAATGCCGCCGCCAATGATCAGAAGGATACGCTTATCTGACATGCTACTTACTTATGCCACTTCCGGGCCATGTGACACAAAACAAATGAAAAAACGACCACACAGATGCGTGAGTTTTACGTTTTTAGTTAACAGATGTGCCTTGAGGAACCTCAAACGCCCGGAGGACAGGCACGTTTCTCAGCAAAAATTTCCCGCGCATCTATGCTGATCGCCGCCTTTTTCAGCATGTTGCGGCCAATCAAGAGCGGATAGTTAAAGCCGGATCGGTCCGCCAGATTGACCTCACCGCGCACCACCCGGCCGGCAATGCACAGGTCAAGCATAACCACCGGACGCACAATCGAGCCTCCACCCCGTCGCCGGATTGAAACCCAGCGCACAACTTTCTTGGTCAGGATGATCTCTTTGCCGCCCTTACTGGTGAGTTTGAAGGTGATGGTATCCGGCATCAGCTCGGAGACGACCGCATCGCTAATATCGGAAATCTCATCACCGGGCGGGTCATCGGCGGGTTGTTGCCCGAGGGCTTCGACCATTCGGTCTTCATTGTCTTCATCGCTCTCAGATGCCGACGGGGCGCCTCCGGAATGTTCCTTCAAAA
>JAYZAM010000175.1:0-9862 GCA_036339715.1 Pseudomonadota bacterium
GCCTGCATATCTTCAAGCGTCGCGCCCATCGGGGATCTGCCTGAGCCATTATACCCGTAAAGCTGCTTCGTCTTTGGATCCCAGACAATCGCATACAGATCGCCCCCAATGCCGTTTCCGGTGGGTTCGACCAGACCCAGCATGGCATTGGCAGCGATCGCTGCATCCATCGCTGTGCCGCCCTTTTTCATAATGTCGAGCGCGGTTTGCGTGGCGAGCGGATGAGCAGTTGCAGCGGCTGCATTGGGCGCCACGACCGCCGATCGTGTCCCGAGATCGCGCCCCGATGGCATACGGTCACCTGGACCGAAAATAGGTTCACTGACTTCAGGCGCCGCCTCAGACACGGTTTCCGTTTGATCGACGGATCGGTCTGCGACCGGCGCATCAACCGACCTCAGATTGACACTGACACAGGCTGTCAGACCAGCAGAGACGACCCCGATTGCAATCCATTGCTTAAGCATTTTTTCGAACTACCCTCATTGCTTGCTGTAGAGCTTAGAGCAGTTTTCTGGCTTGGCGAGTCACGATTAGTGCTGTGGCTTTCATCGCGCGGAACCCAGCCATATCGGAACGCCCCGAGATAGATTCGAAAGACGCCCTCAAGCATAGCTGACCACCTCATATTCAATGCCGTCATGGTCATGAAAATAAAAGCGACTGCCGGGCTCGTAGGTCTGATGACTATGGGTTTTAATTCCATATTCCAGGATCCGCTTCTCGGCGGCGGCAAGATCGTCCACGAGAATTCCAAGATGATTGACCGCACCGGCCAGGCGATAATTTTCGTTTTCCGCCAGCGCGCGCGGCGCCCCGACGCTGTACAGCGCGACATAGTCGTCATCATTACCGACATGAACAGATCGACCGCTATGGATGGAATCCCCGCTCCAACGGATTTTCCAGCCGAACAGCTCACTTAGCATTTCGGCTGTTTTGTCCGGATTTGTAACCGTCATATTGACGTGTTCCAGAATGGCTTTTGACATCTTGATCTCCAAGGTTTGATTGATTGGAGACACTCGTGTAATTGCTAAACCTAAGTTTAGGTCAAGGTCTTATTTGAAGGTTTTTTGAGATGATGAAACGTGGCCTCTCCATTGGCGATTTATCAGTCCGCACAGGCTTATCCGTCTCGGCGATCCGATTCTATGAGAAGAAAGGCCTGATCACACCAGATCGGAATGCTGGAAATCAGCGCCGTTATGAAGGATCAGATATCCGTCGCTTGTCCTTCATTCTGATTGCACAGCAAATCGGACTATCGATCGAAGACATAAAACAGACCATGGCTGCGCTGCCCGAGGGGCGCACCCCAACAAAGGCGGACTGGACAAAAATCAGTCGGTCATTTCGAAAGACAATCGATGACCGGATCGCCATGATGGAACGGATGCGTGACCGCCTCGATGGCTGTATTGGTTGCGGCTGTCTATCGCTGAAAGCCTGCCAGCTCTACAATCCGGAAGATCGCGCTTACAGGCTCGGCGTTGGGCCGCGATATGTGGTGAGCGACGAACGCTAGCCGTAACGCGTCTTCACGGTTTCCCACATCGCGCGCAATCCGCAGGCCGCGCCGCCAGCTGGCCGCCCATATTTTCCTTCACGCCACGCCCATACATCAAGATGAACCCAGGATTTGGCATCCACAAACTGCTTTAGGAAAATCGCCGCCGTGATCGACCCAGCCATGCCGCCTGCCGCACTATTGACCAAGTCGGCAATCGGGCTTTTCAGCATTTTCTTGTAAGGGGCCCAGAGCGGCATCCGCCAAGCTGGGTCCCCACTTGCCGCAGCGCCCTCAGAAATCGCGTTCGCGAGGGCCTCGTCATCGGTATAATACGGCGCCAAATCGGGCCCGAGCGCCACACGCGCCGCGCCTGTCAAAGTCGCAAAATCAATCAATAAGTCAGGATCTTCTTCCGAGGCCCGGGTAAGGGCATCACCCAGAATCAGCCGGCCTTCTGCATCTGTATTGTCGATCTCGACGGATAGGCCCTTGCGGCTCGACAAGATATCGCCTGGCCGAAACGCGTCGCCCGCAATCGCATTTTCGACCGCCGGCACATAGAGCTTCAGATGGACGGGCAAGTTGGCGCCCATGACGAGCTCAGCAAGCGCAATCGCGTGCGCCGATCCGCCCATGTCCTTCTTCATCAGGCGCATATAATTGCCGGTCTTGAGGTTTAGTCCGCCCGTATCAAATGCAACGCCCTTTCCGACAATGGCGAGTTGCGGCTTGGCAGGGTCTCCCCAGCTCAGTTCCATAATACGCGGCGCTTCTGGACCAGCCCGACCGACCGCATGCACCATCGGATAATTTTGCTCGAGAAGCGCTTCGCCAATCACTGTCTCAAGCGTGGCACCATATCGTTCTGCAAGGTCGCTTATCGTACCCTGTATCTCTGGTGGCCCCATATCTTCGGCGGGCGTATTCACAAGATCGCGAAGACGATCAATCGCGATTGCTTCGCGAATGGCGGCCTCACCCTCAGCATCTTCGCCAACAACAAGTCTCGGAGGATCCGCTGGTTCGCTGAGATATCTGTCAAAGCGATAGGCCCCATCGGACCAACCGGCAGCGATGTGCGCCAGGGGCAAGTCGGCCCCGAGCTCGACCGCATAGTCGGCCGCGGGCAGTTTCGCAGCGAGCGCCGCGACAGCAAGCGCATCGGCCCCGTCGCCAAGCCCAAAAAGCACCCCTGAGATTGCACCGTCAGGGCGCGCCGCGATCACCATTTGCCCCGCTTGGCCCTTGAATTTTTGAGCTTTTGCCTGCGCCCACAAACCGTCTGGCAGATAGAGATCTGAGTCCCAATCCGCAGCGGTCACGAGATAAACAGGTGCGGCATCAGAGGCGGCGGGAATCAAAGCGGCGTGAGAAGGCATGAATGCTCCGTGCGGGTTAATGTAAATGCGTGTTCTGTTAACTTAGTCTTGACCAGCTTGCTGGCATGTTCGGCTGAGTAACAGCCCCGGAGCTTGCTAAATGTCCAGAGCCAATTCTGTCAAATTCACGTTGCCATTGCTTGCCCTGCTCTCAACCGCAGCATGCGCCACGTCCGCGAGCACGCCAGCGCTCTCTGCAGAAGAGCAAGTCTACCAGGATGCGATCCAGCGGGCGCTTGAACCTGCAACAGCTGAACAAAAAGCCCAAGCAGAGCGATCAGACCCGATTACGCGCGCGAACTTCTGGGCAAACGAGTATCAGAAGGACGCGACCAATCTCGAGGTGACAGTCAGCTTCATGCGGGCTCTGAGACAGATCAGCAGCCACGATAAGGTGATCGAGCTGGCGACCACATCTATTCCGATCCATCCGAACTCACATGAATTATACCTCGAATTGGGCCGTACTTATCTCGCACAGAACAAACTGTCTGAAGCGGCTCAGATTCTCGCTCGCAGCGCAGACTTCGCTCCTCAGACCGAGGCGGCCCCATTGGCGGTGCTGGGATTGACGTTTGATCGCATGGCGGAACACCGAAAAGCGCAGGAGGCCTATGAAATTGCCCTAACGCGCGAGCCTGATCGCATCACAACGCTCTCCAATTACGGTCTATCCCTCGCGCTCACTGGACAGCTCGATGCTGCTGAAGAGGTTCTGCGTAAAGCTGTTAATCTGCCTGGATCGGACGTTCGTGTGCGGCAGAATCTTGCGCTCATTCTCGGTCTGCAAGGTCGCTTTGAGGACATGATGTCTGTGGATCCTTCTGCACCGATGCAAAGCGTTGAGGCCAATCAGCGTGTGCTGCGCGAAATGATGGGTGCAACGGGAAGCTTCAACAATCTGAAACGTCTCGATCAGGTGATTGATGAGGTGGAGCGCACACCAGCAGCCGCGCAAGCTATGCCCGGCGTGCCGGAAGCGCAGGTGACCTCAGAAGCCATGGCCGACCCGGTCACGGGTACAGATGTGCAAGAGCTTGAGGGTGCTGCAGGGCAACCGGCGCAAACGGGATTGTTACGCCCGAAACTGCGCGGCTCGCAAGACAGCTAGGCTGGATTTTTTTGCTTAGGGGAATTTACCAAAGCGGCTCAGATGAGCGGGGCATTTGCCCCTAGCCGCCATTCTCCGCCTGCATCCGCATAACCTTGATAACCGCAGGTCCGAGGACCACCAGAAACAGGACCGGCAGGAAGAACAGAATCATCGGTACCGTCAGCTGCGCTGGCAGCGCCGCCGCTTTCTTTTCCGCCGCTGACATCCGCATTTCGCGGTTTTCCTTGGACATGACGCGCAAAGCATCACCAAGCGGCGTACCGTAGCGCTCTGCCTGTGTCAGAGCCATTGTAACGGCCTTTACGCCCTCATGCCCGGTGCGGCGAGCCAGGTTCTCGTAAGCCATACGGCGCTCTTGCAAGTAGGACAGCTCCGCCGTTGTCAGCTGAAGCTCCTCAGCGAGTTCCGGTGACGCGGTGCCAATTTCAGCGCCGACTTTGGCAAATGCCATCTCGATAGACATGCCGGACTCAACGCAAATCAGCATCATGTCCAATGCGTCTGGGAAGGCGCGCATAATCGATTGCTGACGTTTCTGGGCAATATTCCCGACATAAAGGTTCGGCGCATAGAACCCGATCGCAGCGCCAAAAATGATCGAGCCGTATTTCATCGCGGTCGACAGGCCATGATCGTTGACGAAGAAGATGTAGAGGAAGACCAAAATCGCCCCGACCATCGGCAACAGGAAGCGGCAGAAATAGAACACGGTCAGTGGCCGCGGACCCCGCAAGCCAGCTTGCTCCAGCTTTTCGGCAATGTTCGGATCCTCCAGCATTTTCTGAAGGTCGAGCTTTTTCGTGATGTCGCTGATCGTGCCCTTGGCTTCGCGCTTCAAGCCGCGCTGTTCAAGTGCGGCGCGGTTCGCGCGGCGCAGCTTTTCACGTTGCGAGGACACTTGCTTCAAGCGTGTCTCGAGTTTGTCACCTTTCAGCGTCGGGAGCATAACCCCGACCACCGTCATGAACATCGCAACGGCAACGGCCATCGACAGAAGCGAGGCTGGGTCACTCAAAGATCGTGCAAACTCTCCCACCACGCGCTCCTAGAAATCGAAATTGATCATTTTACGCATCACCGTGATTCCGATGGCGTAGAGGCAAAAGCCGACGAACAAGACCGTATGACCACCTGAGCTGGTGAACAGCTCCATGATGTAGGCTGGCGTCGTGAGATAGACCATGAATCCCACGGCAAAGGGTAGAATGCCAATGATACCCGCCGAAGCTTTGGCTTCCGCCGACAGGGCCTTGATTTTCTCGCGCATCATCTTGCGCGAGCGGATGACGACAGACAGGTTACCAAGGGCTTCTGACAGGTTGCCCCCAGCCTTCGCCTGAATGGATAGCACGATGACAAAGAAGTTTACCTCGGGAAGCGGCACACGCTTGTAAAACTGTTGCAGCGCGCGTTCCGTTGTCATGCCCATTGAGAGATTGTCGGTCAGCAGCTTGAACTCAGGTCCGAGCGGCGCCGGACTTTCGCGAGCAATGATGCGCAGACATTCAGTCAGTGGCAGGCCCGATTTGACACCTCGAACGATGATATCGATCCCGTCTGCGAACTGGTTCATCAGTTTCTTGTTACGACCTTTGGTCAGGAACCCGAGCACCCAGCGCGGCAAACCGATACCCGCAGCCATGGTTGCGGCCGCAATTGTCAGCGGGCGCGATTTGAACTCAAAACCCAAAATCATTGGCGGGCCATCAGCGCCTGAATACCAGGTCAGGAAGCCAGCCATCGCGGCAAGAATAATCGAAATCAGCCAGAACACATACGCGTTCATCTCAAGACCAGCCTGATTGATCTTGGATTGAATATCGTTAGCCACCAGAGACTTGCGGCGTGTTTCATCCTGTTCGCGTAGCTTTTTCAGCATTTGCTGAGTTTGCTTTTTACGCGCCGCGTTCGGATCATTGCGTCCCATACGGCGTTGGCCGATTTCGTCCGATGTTATTTGGCGCGCGCGCTTAGACGCTTTCTCAGTGCCCGCATCGCCAGTAAAAGCTATGCCAATGCCTGCGATACATAGAAATGCAAGGCCACCAACCAGGTAAAGTACGAGATCGCCGCTGAGATCCATCTTTTAGTCCAAATCGTCCAGAGCGGTCGCGAGATCGCGTTCAAGATTGTAATATTGGGCCCGTTCCCAGAATTTCGGGCGACCGATACCGGTGCCGCGATGGCGTCCCACGATCTTGCCGTCGTCGCCCTCACCTTCGATTTCGTATTTCAAAATATCCTGCAGAACGATCGTATCGCCTTCCAGGCCCATCACTTCGGTGACGCACATGATCCGTCTGGATCCGTCCCGCAGGCGTGAGGCCTGAACCACAACATCAACCGAACCTACAATCATTTCACGAATGGTCTTTGCTGGCAGGCTAAAACCACCCATTGTGATCATCGACTCGACACGCGACAAAGCCTCCCGCGGACTGTTGGCGTGCAATGTTCCCATGGAACCGTCATGACCGGTATTCATGGCTTGTAGAAGGTCAAAAGCTTCAGGACCACGAACCTCGCCCACGATAATCCGTTCAGGGCGCATACGCAGACAGTTCTTGACCAGGTCCCGCATTGTAATCTCGCCGGAACCTTCAATGTTCGGGGGGCGCGTTTCGAGACGCACCACATGCGGTTGTTGCAGTTGAAGTTCCGCAGAGTCTTCGCAGGTAATGACCCGCTCGCTGGGCTCAATGAAGCCAGTCAGACAGTTTAGGAGGGTTGTTTTACCCGAACCCGTACCGCCAGAGATCAGAACATTACAGCGCGCATGGCCAACGATTCGAAGGATTTCAGCACCGGCTTCGGAAATCGATTTGAAATTCACCAGATCCTGAAGCTTCAGCTTGTCCTTCTTAAACTTCCGGATGGTGAGGGCTGGACCGTCAATCGAAAGTGGCGGCGCAATCACATTGACCCGTGAACCGTCTAGCAGACGGGCGTCACAAATCGGACTGGCATCATCGACTCGTCGGCCAACCTGGCTCACGATGCGCTGACAGATATTCATGAGCTGCGCATTGTCGCGGAAACGGATATTGGTCCGCTCAATCTTGCCGTCGACTTCGATATAGCAGGTGTCGGCGCCGTTCACCATGATATCGGCAATGTCATCCCGCGCCAGCAATGGCTCAAGTGGTCCATAGCCGAGAACGTCATTACAAATATCATCGAGCAGGTGCTCCTGCTCGGAGATCGACATCACAACATTCTTGATCGCGATGATTTCAACCACGATGTCGCGAATCTCTTCGCGCGCGCTTTCCTGGTCGAGCTGCGCCAACTGACCGAGATCGATCGTATCGATCAAGGCGTTAAAGATCGTCGTTTTGGTGGCGTAGTACTCTTCGGAGCGATCACTCACATTGGTGATCTGCTCTTTGTGATTGGCCGCCGCCGGTGGCTTTAACTCAGCGGGTTTTTTGGCTTCTTTAGCCGGAGGGGCCTTCGCCGCCGGTTTCGCCACAGGAGGCTTGGGAGCAGCCGGCATTGCCGGTTTCGCGGCAGGTTGTACCGCAACTGGACCGCCAGAACGTTTCCCAAAAGCCATTGTTTAACCTCTCCGCACCGATTACTTACCAAGCAGCTTCATCAGCAGCGATTTTTGTTGCTGAACCACCGCACGCCCGGTCAGGGCACCGGCGAGCTGGTCAACCGCCATAGAAGCCTCTGCCGACGCATCGGTTTCTGAAATCATTTGTCCATTGTTCGATGCCGTGCCGAAGAGTTGTGGATCGAAAGGCAGAACGATCGACGGTTCGACATCAATGGCGGCGGCAAAATCCTTGGCTGGAATCTCGGGCCGCTTTGGCACGCCCATCATATTTACAACCAATTTTGGTGGCGCATCATTGGGGCGCTGCGCTTTTAACTCGTCGATGATATTCTTGCCATTTCGCAGTGATGCGAGATCTGGCTGACAGACCAGAATAACTTCATCCGAACCGAGCAGGGTCGCATAGGTCCACTCATTCCAGGCGTGCGGCATGTCGAGCACAACATAAGGCATCACCCGACGCACCGTGTCGATGATCGAGGTATAAGACGAGGCCGGAATGTCCATAATCTGCGAAACCGTGGCCGGTGCTGTAAACAGCGACAAACGATCAGTGACTTTTGCGAGCAATTTAGAAACGACAACATCGTCGACCCGTTCTGGCGCGAGAAGTGCGTCAGCGATGGTCTGTTGGTTTTCGTGATTAAAATCGAGCGCTGTTGTACCAAATGACAGATCAAGATCGATCAAGGCGGTATTCACGCCAGCGCTCTCTGACAGCGCCCAGGCAAGATTATGCGCAAGCGTTGATGCACCGACGCCACCTTTGGCGCCAATAACGGAGATCGATTTTCCAACAAACGGGGCGTCAGGATCCGCAAACAGCTGGCTGATCGAACGAACGATCTGAACTGGAGCAACAGGTGGCACAAGATATTCGCTCACGCCGCGCGACATTAATTGCCGATACAAACCGATATCATTGGTGTTGCCAATCACCATAACCTGCACGCCCTCATCACAATGTGATGCAAGCTCATCGATCTGTGCGATCATGGTTGCGTTTGGCGCTGAGCTTTCAAGAATGAGCAAATTAGGGGTTTGGTTTTCCTGCAGGTATGCGATCGCTGCATCGAGCCCGCCCTGCTGGGTCTGGAGTGTCGCCTGCGACATCCGTCGGTCACTCGCGACCGCTTCCATCAGCGAAACGGTCCGCTCGGATTCACAAAATGCCATCGCAGCAATTGCTGGAATGGCCCGGTATCCGCCTTCATCGATCTCGCTGACCATAACCGGGGCGATGTCATCCGTCTCACCGGTCGGATCAAAGTCGTCAATCTCCTTCATCGGAGCGTCGAGGTTGACCTCCGGAGCGTCGCCGGCATCATCCAGTACAGTTGCAAGAGCGGAGTCGAAGTCATCTTCGAATTCCATATCGAAATCGTCTTCGAAAAGCGCATTATCGTTCGACATTCTATACTACTCCCAGAACCTTGCGGGACCTACTGCACCACTGTTGAGACAACCGCCGACTCTGCGTCAGAGCGTGTTGCTGCTGTTGTTTGACCTTGCTGCCACAGCGTCAGCTGCGCACCGCGACGAACTTTATCGCCTTCGCTCAGTTCGCGTCCGCCGAGCAGATCTGCCGGTTCCGCGATCATCGCCGCCATGTTTGTACGAATGGCGCAGCCGAGGGTTGGCAAATCGCTATTCGATGTTCCGTCGGCGATATTTATTTCGGAAAGCGACTTACAATCCGGGGCCACCGCTTTGAACGTCTTGAACGCCATCACAATCGGGGTCTTGCCCTGCGCACTGGCATCATAAGCCGCGCCGAGCATATCTTCATAGCTGATGCCAGCTTCCCAGGCCATTTGCCGGATTTCTGAAACCGCGCCGACAGCGAGTTGCGGGTTATTGGCGTGCTTGGGCATCGATACGACGAGCGGTCCATGACCCACATCCGCATACTGATCCAGGAAGCCACGCACTTTGGCGACTTCGCCGAGACGGAGCTGCGTATCGCGCGGATCAAGCAGAACTTCGAGATATTCGGTATGCTGGGTCACCCCAATTTCATGACGATCGAGCGATGTGCCGTCGAAGTATTCGACAGGAACATGGCCGGGAGCGCCGTTCGATTGGCACCCTGAAACAAACAGGACCGTACCCATGGCTGCGGCGGCTAGGAGCTTGTTCTGCGTCTTCATCTGCTCACCTATTCCTCAATGAACCCGACAGGTGCCGAGTAGTTTTCTTTTGACAGGCCTTTACCCGGGTCCGCGTACTGTGCGTTGAGCTTGCCGAAGAAGATGGTCTGTGGGTCAGAGGCGTTCACAAAACCGTCTGCTGGC
>JAYZAM010000176.1:0-17163 GCA_036339715.1 Pseudomonadota bacterium
CTCTGTCTTTAACTGAAGTTCAATATGCACCGATATTAGATTCGCAAGGTCAAAAACTTATGCGCGAAAACGCGATTACTTTACTCGGAATTCCGGTTGAATATGGTGCCCGGCAGCGCGGCTGCACGATGGGGCCCACAGCCATGCGCTCAGCCGGGCTGCCAGAAGCGCTCGAAGAGCTCGGTTATGAGGTTATCGATCAGGGTGATGTCGGCCCGATAGCCCTGGATCACCCTGTGTGCCCCATCCCGGGCGTCAAGAATCTCGATCAGGCCACTGCCTGGACGCGGGCGATCATTCAGACGGCAGATAAGATCGCTGAGACCGAGGCCTTTCCGCTATTTCTCGGCGGAGATCATAGCATGTCGCTGGGCACAGTTGTCGGGGTCAACAATCACGCCAATCGCGCCGATCGCCCGCTCTTCGTGCTCTGGCTGGATGCCCACACCGATTTCAACACATTTGACAGCTCGCCGAGCGGCAATATTCATGGAATGCCCGTCTCGTTTTTCTGCGGCGCGCCAGGGTTTGAGCCTATTCTTGGCGAAGCCTTGCCGAACCCCATCAATCCGAAAAACGTCTATATGATGGGGATCCGCTCGGTTGATCAATCCGAGCGGAACTTGGTCAAGCGCTATGGCATTACGGTGCATGATATGCGCTCCATCGATGAGCTCGGCGTGGTTGCGCCGCTCAGTCGCTTTCTCGACAAAGTCGCGCACGCAAACGGTATGCTGCATGTCAGTCTGGATGTTGATTTTCTAGATCCTGAGACCGCCCCCGGGGTCGGAACCCGTGTGCCGGGTGGCGTTACCTTTCGAGAAGCGCATCTGATCATGGAAATGCTGTTTGAAAGCAGGCTCGTTACGTCCATGGATCTGGCTGAGCTCAATCCATTGCTCGACATCGAGGGGCGAACGGCGAGTTTTGCGATCGAACTCATCTCCAGCATGTTCGGAAAAAGAGTCGTTTAGACGGTGCGTCTCTGCGTGATTATGTGCTGGGCCGCAGCGCTTCTTTACTAGGGTTTAGCAGAGGCGCTCTTTAGCGGCCGCTCGTCCCGCATGCCGAGATACAGGCTCACACAGCAAATCAGCAGCACAAATGTGAAGGGCAGGGCGGCTGCGATGGTTCCGGCTTGCAAGGACTCCAGCGCGGACGTGCCGCCACCATAAAGCAAAGCCGATGCGGTTAGCCCGAGCATGCAGGCCCAGAAGACCCGCTGCGCAACCGGCGCATCGGTTTTGCCGCCTGACGTGATCGTGTCGACAACTAGCGCCCCGGAATCGGCTGAGGTCACGATGAAAACAATCAGAAGGCCAATGGCGATCATGGATGTGACCCCGCCCCAGGGCAGCGATGCGAGCATCTGAAACAGCACAGTCGCGGAGCTGACAATGCCATTGGCGAGGTCGCCAGTCCCGTTCTCATATTGGAAAACAGCGGTTTCGCCAAAGGCGGTGAACCAGACCACGCAGATCGCGAAGGGCGCAATCAAAACCACCGCGAAATACTCGCGAACCGTTCGTCCGCGCGAGATGCGGGCGATGAACATGCCGACAAAAGGCGACCAGGAGATCCACCAGGCCCAGTATAAGATCGTCCAGTCATGGAACCAGCCAATGTCTTCCCGTTCGATCCAGTTGGTCAGGGCCGGCGTGTCCGTAATATAGGCGAGCAGGTTTTCCCCCATTCCGGAGAAAATAAGCGCGGTTGGGCCGGCAATCACGACGAATACCAAAAGCCCGAAAGCGATCAGCATGTTAATATTGCTGAGCAGCTTAACGCCGCCATCCAAACCGCGAATGACAGAGATGATGGCGAGTCCGGTCATTGCCGCAATCAAGCCGATCTGAACCCAAACACTCGGCTCGAATTCAAACATATAGCCAAGTCCGCTCGCCGCCTGCGTGCCACCCAGACCGATTGTCGTTGCCAGTCCGAAAATCGTCGAAACCACCGCGAACAGATCGATAATATGTCCCGGCCAGCCCCATACGCGCTCGCCCAGCAGCGGGTAAAAGGCCGAGCGTATGGATAGTGGAAGCCCTTTATTATGGGCGAAATAGCCAAGCGACAGGCCGACGACCGCGTAGATTGCCCAGGGCGAGAGTCCCCAATGGAACAATGTCGCGCTGAACGCCAGACGGCGGGCTTCCTCACTGCCGGGTTCTGCGCCAAGCGGCATGCCGAACCAGTCGGTATAATAGGCGAGGGGTTCGGCAGCGCCCCAGAACATAAAGCCGATGCCGACACCGGCCGCGAACAGCATCGCGATCCAGGAATGCAACTTATAGTCAGGTTGCGCATCTTGCCCGCCAAGTCGGATTCGGCCGAGCGGTGAGATGGCCAGCGCCATGCAAAACACAAAGACCAGGACCGGGGTGACGGCGAACAGCCAATCAAAGGATTGCAATGTATGCGATCGCAAATCGCTCAATGCGCTTCCGGAGGCTTCGGGAAAGATTAAAGTGAGCCCGCCAAACAGCAAAACAAGACTGGCCGCGAGAAAGAAAACGGGGTTGTGGACGTCCAGTCCCATGACCTCGACATTGTCCTGGCCGACTTCGTAGTCGGTCTCGTATTCGATCTCTGATCCGGCCGACGCTACTGGGTCTGACATGTCTTTCCATTCATCTTTGCTTCTGGTGTCTTGCACGAAATGTGTCGATGTTCAAAGGACCTGACGCAGGTAATAAATATCGGCGCGCCCGCCTCTGTGCGGTGTTTTCATCACAGTCGCGGATCAAGTGCAGGTAAGAGACGAAGAATCGCAGTGAATATTCTTTCCATCATCGAACTATCCTGTAGATAGAGCCCAACCTTTAGCGATTCCGATTCGGAGCGTGCGGCGCATACGGTGCCACGGCATGAGATCGGAACACATCCAGGGGAAATAAAGCATGTATCGACTAATGAGTGGCGTTTCCGTCATCGCCATGTCAGGTCTGATTGGCATCAATGCCGCCGCACAGACAGCGGACGCAGAGGTCAGCGAAGAAAAACGTTTGCAGTCCGTCACCGTGACCGCGACCAAACGATCCGAGAGCGCTCAAAGCATTCCGGTCGCGGTTGAAGCGATCGGCGAACAAGAGCTCGAGCAGCTCGGCGTCAAGAATTTCAATGACTATCTGATCCAATTGCCCGGCGTTACCGCTGGCGGCTCGGGTCCAGGCCAAAACACGATCTATATTCGAGGTCTGGCATCGACCACGCCGGCAGCGACGATTGCCGGGGTTGCTGGCCTTGCGCCGAACGTCTCCTTCTATCTTGACGAACAACCGCTCGCGCAGCCGGGGCGCAACTTGGATGTCTACGCCGCTGACTTGCAGCGCGTTGAGGTCCTGTCAGGGCCACAGGGCACGCTGTTCGGCGCCAGCTCACAAGCCGGTACGGTTCGATTGATCACCAATAAGCCTGACCTGTCGGGCTTCGATGCGTCTGTGAAAGCGTCGACGTCATTCACCGAAGGCGGTGAAATGAGCAATAGTGTCGAGGCGATGCTGAACGTGCCGATTACCGACAAGTTCGCTCTGCGGGGTGTGGTCTATAATGATCGCCAGGGCGGTTATATCGACAATGTCGGCGGAACGGTGACCGCAGCGGAGTCCGCACGGTTCAGACCAGCTGGAACGGTGCGCGATAATGGCTTGGTTGTTTCGGCCGGCCGCGCAGGCTTCCAGGCGGGAGCCGATCTGTCTGGCGTGACATTCATTCCAGCCAATAATAGTTCGCTCGTCGAAAACAATTTCAACGATACGGTCTATAGCGGTTTCCGTTTGAGCGGGACGTATGAGTTCAATTCAGACTGGAGCCTTCTGGTCTCTCACGCGCAGCAACAGCTTGATACTGAAGGCGTGTTCTTCGCCGACCCAGAGCTTGATGATTATGACATTGAGCGCTTCTCTGAAGATGATATCGAGGACCGCTACCACAATACGAGCTGGACCCTTGAGGGCCGCATCGGGATGCTGGAAGCGCTTTACACGGGGGCTTACACAGACCGAACCACTGACCAGACAGTCGATTATACGGACTATCTCTTCGTCGGGCAGTACTTGCCGTATTATATCTGTGATGGTGCGGTGACTTATCCAGGCGCAGCGGGTCCAACCGGAACCTGTCAGGCACCAAATCTGTTTGTGGATTCTCTAACCGAGCTGAAAGTTGAAACGCACGAATTACGCTTCAACACACCCGCAGAGAACAGACTGCACGCGACATTTGGTGGGTTCTATTCGGATCTCGAACTGCTCGAGCGCAACGACTTTACCTATCCTGGGTCGAGATTTGCGATTGGGTTCAATGGCGTGGCGGGATTCCCGGATAATTATCCATTGACCAACACTGCCGTCACCGGTGCGATCGGAAGTGCGCAATCGGGCTTCTTCAGTGATCCCGGACCATTCCCGGAAGGCGTGATCTTCCGCAATGATGTTCTGCGGACCGATGAACAAGTCGGGCTCTTCGGTGAAGCTACGTTTGACCTGAATGAACAGTTCTCTGTGACATTTGGCGCACGTTGGTATGACATTGAGGTCGATCTTGAAGGGTCAGCGAACTCCTCATTCTTCAACCTTGGCCAAGCCACCGATCAGCAGCGGGCAGGGACCAATATCTCCGCCCAGTTCGCCCCGAACAATGCCTTCGGAGCGCCGGATACCGCATCGACTGATGGGGTGATCTATAAGCTGACCGGATCCTGGACCCCGACCGATGATACGTTGTTCTACGCCACATATTCGGAAGGTTTCCGTCCAGGTCTCTTGAACCGCCCTGGCGGTCGGACCAACCCAGCGGGTACATATACTGTCCCGTTTGCGGTCGATACGGACGATATTCAGAATTATGAGCTCGGTTGGAAAACGGAGCTGTTTGACAACTCCTTGCGCTTCAATGGTTCGGCTTTCTTCGTTGAAATCGAAGGCCTGCAGGCGACCATCTTTGACCCGTCAATTGTAAACCTGTTCTTCTCCGACAATGCCGCGAATGCCGAGATTACCGGAATCGAAGGCGACTTCACTTGGGCACCATATTCCATTGATGGCCTAACCATCGCCGGGGCATTCTCGTTGCTGGACACGGAAATTACGGACGTTCTGGTTCCGACCAACGACGTCTTGGCTGGATCAGATCTTGCCTTTGCGCCGGCTTATCAGGGCAATCTACGAGCCCGCTATGAGTGGGATCTGGAGCGGGAAATCGCTGGATCATCTCTCACCGCGCACGTCATGCCCCAGATCGTCTTTTCCGACGACTCGGTCAGCGACATTGTCGAGATCAATAAAGGTGACGTGGACGGCTACGTCACGATCGGTGCGACGCTCGGAGTGACAGCCGATCAATGGTCGGCGGAACTCTTCGGAACGAACCTGACGGGTGAGTATGCCGAGCTGAGCAACAGTTTCCAATTCGACCGCAACCGAGTTACGCCGATGCGACCTCGCACGGTCGGGGTGCGCGTAGGATATGACTTCTAGCCATATTCGGCAGACAAACATTAAGGCAGCGTCTTGATCCCTCAGGACGCTGCCTTTTTATGGGCCTGACTATGACTGAAACCGATGATCGCTTGCGCGCCGACCTGATCCGAAAGGCGCAGACAGAACTGCAGGCTGGGCGCTTCGACGCTGCTGCGGCCATCGTAGCCAGCCTGCTGGAGACTGATCCAACTGATCAGGACGCGCTTTACATGGCTGCCGTAGCAGCGCGCTATTGTGGGGATTTTGAAGCGGCGTCGGGCCACTTGCGGGCGCTGACAGAGGTCGTTCCAGAATATGGACGCGCGCATCAAGAGCGCGGTCATCTCCGCAGAGCCACCGGCGATTTGGATGGGGCGCTAGAAGCATTCGTGTTCGCCACGCGTTACAACCCGGCTTTGACCGCCAGTTGGCAGGCACAAGCGGATCTATTGAAAGCGCGCGGACAGCATTCAGAGGCTGAAATAGCTCTGGCACAATTACGAAGGATTAAGACGCTTCCGCGCGAATTGCTCGCCGTAACAAATCATCTCCATGAAGGCCGTATTTTGCGTGCCGAGGAGATCGCAAGATCCTTTTTGCGCAAGCATCCGCGCCATATTGAGGGCATCCGCCTGCTTGCGGATATCGGCTCACGTCTCGGCGTGCATGAAGATGCTGATTTCTTGCTCGAAACGGCGATCGAGCTCGATCCTGATAATGTGCAATTGCGGATTGATCATATTCAGGTGCTTCGAAAGCGCCAAAAATTTGAGCACGCTTTAGCCGCCGCAGGTGAGCTTCTGGACCGTGATCCGGAAAGTCCGGTTTTTCAGTCTTTGTTTGCGATCGAGAGTATGCAGTCCGGCGACTATAAACGCGCCCTGGAAATGTTTGAGAAAGTCCTGGAACAACTCCCAAATGATACGGCCACGCTCACCTCAAGAGGGCATGCGCTAAAAACTTACGGCAAAAGCGAAGACGCGATCGCGTCGTATCGGGATGCAATAACGGCAGATCCTCGGAATGGGGATGCCTGGTACGCGCTCGCAAACCTCAAAACCTATCGATTCTCGGATGAAGAACTCGCGCAAATGCAGGCGGTCCAAGACGCACCGGCGCTTAGTTTCATGGCGCGTGTCCATCTCGCATTTGCGCTTGGCAAGGCGTTCGAAGACCGGGGTGATTTTGCCGCTGCATTTCGAAATTATGAGCTTGGAAATACGCTCAAGCGCCGTCAGACACGATACACGACGGAACAGATGCAGGCAGAGTTTGCGTCTCAGAAGCAATATTGCACACAAGCTGTTATGAGCGCGCAGGCGGGAAAGGGGCACCCTGCGCCGGATCCGATTTTTATCGTCGGCTTGCCCCGAGCCGGATCAACCTTGATCGAGCAGATTCTGGCCTCACACAGTCAGGTGGATGGAACGTTGGAATTGCCAAACATCCTGTCCCTCGCGCATCGCTTGCGCGGCCGAAATCTAGTTACCGACCGGGATCGCTATCCGCGTATTTTGAATGAGCTTTCGGCGGATGAGCTCGCGGCGCTTGGGCGGGATTATATTGAAAACACCCGTGTCCATCGACAGGGCGCACCCTTCTTCACAGATAAAATGCCGAATAATTTCAGGCATATCGGGCTGATTCATCTTATATTGCCGAAGGCGAAAATTATCGACGCGCGCCGTGCGCCTATGGATTGCTGCTGGTCGGGATACAAACAATTATTCGCTGAAGGTCAGGAGTTCACCTACGGGCTCGATGAGATTGGACAGTATTATCATGACTATATTGATCTCATGTCTCACTGGGATCACGTGCTTCCTCAGGGGCGGATCCTAAAGGTACAGCATGAGGATGTGCTCGCTGACCTCGAAGGCCAGGTTCGTCGCCTGCTGGATTATTGTGAATTGCCGTTTGAGTCAGATTGCATAGACTTTCACAAGACGGATCGGGCCGTACGTACAGCAAGTTCCGAACAGGTGCGCCAGCCGATCAATCGCGCGGGACAGGATCAGTGGCGACCATTTGAAAATTTTCTAGGGCCGCTAAAGAAGGCCCTTGGCGAAACCTTGAACGTGTAAGAGTGAGCAGGATATGGCGGTTCGTTCAGAAGATGCATTGATCGCGCTTCGGCAAATTCAACGCAAAACGGAGCTTGCATCGAAAAAGCTCGCGGCTCAGGCTGGACTGACCCCGTCGCAGCTTCTGGTGATGCAGATGCTGGCGGAGCGCGGTGAAATGTCGGCGGGCGACATATCGAAAATGACGCAATTGAAGCATGCGACGCTGACCAGTTTGGCGGACAAACTCGTAGCCCGCGGATTAATCGCGCGTCGTCGATGCGATGAAGACCGTCGCCGGGTCTGGCTAACGCTGCTCACCGATGGCCAAAAGGCAATTACCTCCGCCCCGGACCTGCTCCAGGAGACATTTCAAACGCGGTTTGAGGGGTTGCCGGACTGGCATCAATCCATGTTGGTCTCGGCGCTTGAGCGGGTCGCGGCCTTGCTGGATGCTGAGGATCTTGAGGCTGCGCCAATTCTTGACGTTGGCGCGCTCGATGAACGTCCGAAATAGGCAATTTCGGCACGGGCGGTCGGTGGCACACAATCGTCGCGAAAAACGTCTTGCGCACGCGATGTGATCAAGCCAAACAGGCGCTATGAGTGAGACGTCATCAAATTCTGCTGATGAGGCTGAAGAGCGCCGTGAGCTGCAGGCCGCCGAAATGCGTGAGGCGATTGACGCGGGCGCAGAAAACTGGGTGCGCGAAACCCTGGATGCCATGCACCCCGCCGACGCGTCAGACTTGCTCGAACAATTGTCCAGTGAACGCTTTGAAGCCGTTGTCGACTTGTTGGGCGGTGAGCTGCCTGCTGAAATTCTGATCGAACTGCGCGATGAGTATCGCGAAGACGCCGTTGAGGTCATGACCGACGAGGCGGTCGTCGAGGCGCTGGATGAGCTTGAAACCGACGATGCGACAGCGGTGCTGGAAGATCTCGATGAGGATCGCCGCGAACGGATTTTAGAGGAGCTTGAGCCTCAGGACCGGGCGGTTCTTGAAGCCAGCTTTGAGTTTGAGGAAGACACGGCTGGACGGCTCATGCAGCGGGAATTCCTTGCTGCACCAGAGTTTTGGAGTGTTGGGCAAACGATTGATTTCGCGAGAGATAATGCGGATGAACTGCCCACGGACTTTTATGAAATCTATGTGGTTGACCCAAGCAATAAACCGCTCGGATATGTGTTGCTGTCTCAGCTTCTGAGAACGCGCCGTGATATCAATCTCGCCGACATCATGGAAACGTTTAGTTCCGATATCCATGTCGATCTCGACCAGGAAGAGGTCGCCTATCAATTCCAGAAATATGCTTTGGCGTCTGCGCCCGTAAAGGACCATGATGGCCGACTGGTTGGGATGATCACTGTTGATGACATGGTTCAGGTGATCCAGGAGGAAAACACCGAAGACCTTCTTGCTCTGGCAAACGTATCCTCCGCAGACGGATCGGACACGGTCTGGGAATCCGTCAAAGCGCGGGCGCCCTGGCTCGGCATCAATTTGATCACCGCGTTCATCGCGTCAGCGATCATCGCGGTCTTCGAAGGTGCGCTTGACCGGCTCGTGCAATTGGCGATCCTTATGCCTGTGGTCGCGGCCCTTGCGGGCAATGCGGGTAGCCAGGGGCTAGCTGTCGCTGTTCGCGCGATTGCTGAGCGCGAAATGGAAGGCAAAGCAGGGCGCCGGGCGATCGTGCGCGAAACCCTTACTGGGCTGGTGAATGGAATTATTTTCGCGATCGGCGTCGGTTTGGTGGCCCTATTCTGGTTCCAGGACGTGAAACTTTCTTTGGTTTTGGGGGTCGCGATGCTCGCAAGTTTCGTGTGGGCGGGGGGATCCGGAATATTAGTCCCGTTAACGTTGAAAAAGATGGGAGCAGACCCTGCGGTTGCATCTTCGGTCTTTGTGTTGACTCTGACCGATACCATGGCTTTCTTCAGCTTTCTGGGTCTCGCGACTCTGTTTTTATTGTAGAAGCTAAAGGTTTTTGGGGCGGCGCAGAGTTTGCAGCCTGCCCCGGGATAGACAGAATTTCTGTCCCAAACCGGAGCAGGTGATGGCATTGAATATGCGCACATCTCAAGCGGGACTTGACGTCATTAAGGCGTTTGAGGGGTTTCGCGCGCGTTCAGAACTGCTGCCCAATGGTCGTTGGATCATTGGCTACGGCCATGTGCGCCGGGCAAAAGATGGCGTTCGCATTAGTGAGTCAGAGGCAGAAGCTATTCTGCGAGAGTATGATTTGCCGCCCGTTGAACGTTATGTGATGCGATGCGTTCTGGCGCCGATCACGCAGAATGAATTCGACGCGCTGGTTTCACTCGCCTTCAATATCGGACCGAAAGCCTTTGCGAGCAGCGATGTTGTCGCGAGCATTAATGGTGGCAATCACCTGGAGGCCGCGAGCGGCTTTGACCTTTGGCGTCGTGCGAAGATTGGAGGACGGGTGCAGGTCGTTGATGCGCTGGTTCGCCGACGTGCGGCCGAGAAAGCCCTGTTCTTAAATGCGCCGGGACGCTTGCCGATTGCGTCATCGCGTTTGTATCGGGCGCTCCACGATAGTGAGTCTACGCTTGCGCTTCCGGCACCCCGCGAAATCCTCGTAGAGCATCATGCTGTGTCGACCGATGCGCTGGAAGAGGGCGACGAGTCGAAATCCGTTCGGACCGCGACGGAAGCGGCCGCGGAATCTGTACGCCAGCAAATGGTGCGTATTTTGGGTGAAACGCCTGATCAGCCATTTGAGGACACCGAGCATACTGATGGCACCACACCAGAAGAAATCGCCGCCGCCATTTCGGAATTGGCGGGAGAGGAAGAACCCGACCGGGTGAGCCGATCCGTATGGCCGCCGCGCGAAGACCTCGATTCTGCGTCAGAACCTCAAGCGGACTTCGATATTCGGCCAGAGTTAGAGCCCATTGATGCCGCCGATGTCATTGATGATCTCGAAGAAGTGGAAGTCTCTCAGGAGAGCATTGAGCGTGCCATGCGTGTGCACGATGAAATCGATGCTGAATCGCGACAAAGAAACGTATTCGAAGCGCTGCCATTTGGTGTTCTTGCCCTGATTGGTGCGGCTCTTGGTGGTTATGGGGTCGCCGATCAGTTTGGCATGGTTCAGTCCCAACAGACGGTTGAGACAGCATCTGCTGTGTTCTTGCCGCCATTCCTGATTTTACTCGGTGGGTTGCTGCTGTTCTCGATGGGTTATTATTTTTTCCGCGCCTTGTTTTCTGAAGCCTAAGTCCAAAAGACACATTGGCAGCGGAGGCACATCCGGCTAAACCCGCGCCATGATTCCGAATAGATATCCCACTTTAAACTTCGACCTTGGCGAAACTGCGGACATGATCCGCGATACTGTGCAAGGATTTGCCCAAAACGAAATTGCGCCTCTCGCGGCTGAAATTGATCGGACGGACGTCTTTCCCCGTCATCTTCTGCCAAAAATGGGGGAACTCGGTTTGCTGGGGATCACCGTCGAGGAAGAGTGGGGCGGAACGGGGCTCGGGTATCTCGAGCATGTGGTCGCAATGGAAGAGATTTCACGGGCGTCGGCATCGGTCGGTTTGTCTTACGGAGCGCACTCAAACCTTTGCGTGAACCAGTTGCGCCGCTGGGGCAGCGAAGACCAGAAGACACGTTATCTCGGAAAACTGGTCTCCGGCGAACATTTCGGCTCGCTTGCAATGTCAGAGACGAGCGCAGGATCTGACGTCGTTGGTATGAAATTGAGGGCCGAGAAAAAAGGTGATCGGTACGTCCTGAATGGGTCGAAGATGTGGATTACCAATGCGCCGGATGCGGACACTCTGATCGTCTACGCCAAGACCGAGCCAGAGCAGAAATCGCGTGGAATTACAGCCTTCATCATCGAACGCGGGTTCAAGGGATTTTCGGTGGCTCAGAAGCTCGACAAGCTCGGAATGCGGGGGTCTGAAACAGGCGAACTCGTTTTCGAAGACTGCGAGGTTCCGGAAGAGAATATTATGGGGCCGCTGAATCAGGGCGTCGAGGTTTTGATGAGCGGTCTGGACTATGAGCGTGCTGTACTATCGGCCGGACCAACTGGCATTATGCAAGCCTGTATGGATGTCGTGGTGCCATACGTTCATGATCGCAAGCAGTTTGGGAAATCCATCGGTGAGTTCCAATTGGTGCAGGGCAAACTGGCCGACATGTATGTTCAGATGAACGCTGCAAAAGCCTATGTCTATGCGGTGGCCAAAGCCTGCGACCGGGGCGAAACCACGCGCAAAGATGCTGCGGGGGCCATCTTGTATGCCGCTGAAACCGCGACAAAGCTCGCCCTCGATGCGATCCAGCTGCTGGGCGGAAATGGATACATCAATGAGTATCCAACCGGCAGACTGCTGCGGGATGCAAAGCTCTATGAAATTGGCGCCGGAACCAGTGAGATCCGGCGTTTCCTCATCGGGCGCGAACTGTTTTCGGAAACGGCCTAATGTCGATTTGGCGCGGTCTTCTGGTCGCCGGACTGACCACCACCATTATGACGGCGAATGCCGATCAAGAGACTGCGGCTGAGACGCCCTCACCGTATCTTGATGTTCTTGATGCCTGTCTGAACGACACGGGTGAGACGGTAGCGACCGATCGGAACTGTATCGGCGTTAGCGTTTATGCGTGCCTTGAAGGGGCATTCTCAACCGTGGATATGCTCAACTGCATTGAGCCAGAGCGCGCCTATTGGGACGATCGGCTGAACCGCGCTTACAGATCTTTGTACGCCGTGTATGCTGAGCAAGATACAGAAGATGGCTTCTCACCGGTTAAGCTCGCGCCGAGGCTTCGTGATGTTCAGCGCGTCTGGATCACCTGGCGAGATGCAAAATGCGGACTGGCCTATGACAAATATCGGGGTGGGAGCATGGGGCGTATCACCGGCGCAGATTGCCAGCTGCAGGAAACGGCGGAACGTGCGCTTGAACTAGAAGATCTGCTTGATGAATCGAGTCCGTAAGCGCTCAGTTTTGGTAGATTACACAGGCTCGTTCGTGCAGCATTGCTCCTTGAGTTGACTTTCTTTTAGGGCGGTTTTTGCGGCGAGATAGCCCGCTTCGACCGCTTCATCATAGGCTTTCCAGTCTCTCAGTTCGATGTCTTTCAATTCTGGAAGCACCAAGACGTCTACGAGCTCGCGGCCGGCGTTCGGATTCACACTCACCGTTGCCGAGCGCATAAGCAGTCCGGCAATTGGAGGAGCACTGGCCAAGCCGTGCTTGGCGACCCAGCCGAAGAAATTGGGGGCGTTCACAAACTCACTGGCATCGAGGCCTTCCGGGGCCCGGGCAACATCGCAGCCAACCACAAAGCCACGTTGCAATTCGCGCATCACATCCGTCGGGAAATTGTTGAGTACAGCCCCGTCGACCAGCACTTCGCCCTCTTCAATGACGGGCGGAAGAATGCCTGGGAGCGCAATGCTGGCGCGAAGGGCATGACGCAGCAAGCCCTGTCGATGCACGCGATAGGCACCATCGGTGAGGTTCGTCGAGACGGCGAAGAAGGGCAGTTCGAGATCGCCGATTTCCGCACCGCCAAAATGCTCTTTTAAACGCGCATCCACACGATGGCCTTTGACCATGCCAACGACTGGAATGTTCCAATCGCCGAGTGGATTCGACTCTACAAAGCCTTTCCGGATGCGATAATCGATTTCATCGTCGTCCCATCCCATAGCAACGCAGCCGGCGACGACTGCGCCCATGGAGGCCCCACCCGCAAAATCGATTGGAATGCCAAGCTCGCGCATCGCTTTGACCACGCCAATATGGGCATACGCTCGGGCACCGCCGCCAGAGAAAACAACGCCCACGCTGCGCCCGGCAATGGTCCGGGCGAGACGATCACAATGTTCGCCCGCGACCTGATGCCAGTGAAAGACACGGGCTGCGCCCGCTGCACGCAACCAATCGGCGGGGCGGCAGGCTTTACGTTCGGCGCCGTGATGCAAAAGCAAGACGTCCACCAGTTTCAGAGATTGAGCAGGTGAATTTTCTTCGGGAAACAGGGGGTAGGAGGGTTTAGCATCGGCGCGTGCGACCACCCAGATCCGGTCGGCCTGGCGCATCGACAGGCGATACCAGGCATTATCCCCCATTGTCGAAATCAGAATGACGATATCATGCTTCGCTTCGAGGGCATCGAAGTATGCGGATGGTTTCTCATCGCCTTCGCTTTCTTCAACGATGCGAGATTTTACGCCGAGCCGTTCGAGCGATTTTTTCAGAGCTTCGGCGCGCAGGCTCAAGTCAATCGAGGGAGATGTCGCCACGAGCGCAAAGACCTTAGGGGCCGTGCGGCGATTGCGTTGATTACCTTCGCGCAACCGGGACAGAATTAATCGAATAATTGCGGTCAGGATTTCTGGTTCAGCCGAGCTAAGCCGTTGAAACCCTTTTCTCGAAATCTCGAGCACCTCACTATCGCGCAACGCGTAGACCGAGGACGTGTGTGGAACATTATCCGGGGCGCCGTCGCCATCGGTATCAACGCCTCCCATGAACATGGCCATTTCCCCGACAGGCTCACCGGATCGGATATGACCCATAAACTCACTGCGTCCATCCCGCATGGCTTTGAACGCGCCAAATGATCCGGACAGGACGAAAAAGATCGAATCCGACATCTCGCCGGCGCGAAATAGCGGCCACCCCGCCGGGACGGAGAACCAACGCGCTTCTTTCCCGGCCGCTTTCAAAGCACGCCGGGGTACATCCGCTAAAAATTTGATCGACTCCAGAGCCGGGACCACGTCCACAGTCATGCCGCCAAAGATACCCATTCAAGATTCTCCATCACGCTTGGGTTTTCCACACAATTATGGACGAATTTAGTGAAGGAATTGATGATTTTGCATCACAAGCTCGGGATGACAGCGTCGACGACCGGGGTTAAGGCAAATCCAAAATGGTTGCAGGAGGCATCTTCATGCCGGTCTTGAAGTCTAAACTCGATGTCGCAAGCGCGTCATACTCGGCCAATCGACGGGCGATGGAAGCGCAAGTCGAGGCGCTCCGTGAGAAAACCGCATTTGCGGCTCAGGGTGGGTCTGAGCGGGCGCGTGAACGTCATGTTGCGCGCGGAAAATTATTGCCGCGAGACCGGGTTGAGAAGCTTCTGGATCCGGCGACACCCTTTCTCGAAATCGGCGCCCTCGCAGCCTTTGACATGTATGATGATGAAGCGCCGGGTGCCGGAATTATTACCGGAATTGGCCGGGTCGAAGGTCGCGAGTGCATGATCATTTGCAATGATGCGACGGTTAAAGGCGGTACCTATTTTCCAATCACCGTGAAGAAACATCTCCGGGCACAGGAAATCGCGCTCGAAAACCATTTGCCGTGTATCTACCTCGTCGATAGCGGCGGTGCCAATCTCCCCCATCAGTCGGAGATCTTCCCGGACCGCGAACATTTTGGACGGATTTTTTACAATCAGGCCAATATGAGCGCCAAGGGTATTCCGCAAATCGCGGCGGTGATGGGGTCATGCACGGCTGGCGGTGCCTATGTGCCGGCCATGTCCGACGAAACAATTATTGTTCGAAAACAGGGGACAATATTCCTCGGCGGACCGCCTTTGGTGAAAGCGGCGACTGGCGAAGTCATTTCGGCGGAGGATCTGGGCGGGGCGGACGTTCATGCGCGCCAGTCTGGGGTTGCTGACCATTATGCCGCCAGCGACGACCACGCATTGGCAATTGTCCGCTCGATCGTTCGCACGCTGCATCTTCCCAAGAATGAGCCGGTTGGGCTGTCGGAAGTGGCGGCGCCACTTTACGACCCGATGGAACTTCACGGCCTAGTGCCGCAAGACTTGCGCGAGCCTTATGACGCCCGTGAAATCATTGCACGGCTGGTGGATGGTTCCGAGTTCCACGAGTTTAAAAAGCTTTACGGCGAGACGTTGGTTTGTGGGTTTGCAAAACTGTACGGCATGCCGATCGCGATTTTGGCCAATAATGGCATTCTGTTTTCGGAAAGTGCGCAAAAGGCGGCGCATTTTATCGAGTTGGCAGACCAACGTCGGATTCCGCTTCTGTTTCTGCAAAATATTACGGGTTTCATGGTCGGGTCGAAATATGAAGCCGGCGGGATCGCCAAGGACGGCGCAAAGATGGTCACGGCGGTTGCGACCGCGTCCGTGCCAAAACTCACGCTCGTGACGGGCGGTTCATTCGGGGCAGGTAATTATGGGATGTGTGGGCGTGCCTACAGCCCGCGCTTTATGTTTATGTGGCCGAATGCCCGCATATCGGTGATGGGTGGAGAGCAGGCGGCTTCGGTTCTGGCGACTGTGAAACGCGACGGTATGGAGCGGCGCGGCGAAGACTGGCCAGCCGCCGACGAAGAAGCGTTTAAGACGCCGATCCGAGAGCTTTATGAAAAAGAGGGATCTCCGTATTTCTCGACAGCGCGCTTGTGGGATGACGGAATTATCGATCCGGCCGATTCCCGCCGTGTGCTCGGATTGGCGCTCTCAGCCACGTTGAACGCTCCATTCAACGAGCGCGGATTTGGCGTTTTCCGGATGTAATCTCCCGTCGTGACTGGCGGTCACGCGAATTTCACCTTGCATTAAAAAACTGTAACTACAATTGTAACATGATATGTTGTTACGGTTGTAACGCGCCAATTAATTCGGCGTGATTTCTAACTGTTCCAGGGAGGAATTCAAGCGCTATTTCTGGAATCGGCTAGATTGCCTATGGTTGTTGGGGGTTAAGGGTAAAGGCCGGTGAGAAGGGTAACCACAAAAGGGTGACGCTTGTAGCCATTAATCCATTTTTAACTGTTGTATTCAATAATTTATACCTTAGTGGCTTGAAACGAGAGCTTCGACGCATGGTTTCCAAACACTTGATTTCATCCCGGCTCCGTAGTGTCATCGTCCCGAGCTCTCAGCATAACGCGCGGCGGGCTCGGCGGTACAGCGTCCACGTAAAAGGGAGCATTCGATTTCGCGGAAAAAAGGCCCTGAAGTGTACCGTGTGCAATATCTCTGAGACCGGGGTGTTCATCAAATTGGATAGGCCTGTCGAGATAAAACCCGGTGAAACGCTCTCCCTAACTGCGCCTGGTCTTTCGCTCTCAGAAGACTGCATAGCTGTCTGGCGAGATCAAAACAAACTTGGCTTACAATTGGTATTCTCCCAAGAACCCTAAGCGCGCGGGGCACCGCTTTAGTTGTCCAAAAAATTGAGGGGAGGACCGCAGCCAGTTACTGGCCGGAATGATGGGTGCTCCCCTCAAAAAGGCGCACAGTCCCTGAGGTTTAAACTGCGCAGAAATGAAATGATCCGTGGGTCAACACCGCCAATAACCCAAATGGGGGATTACAGCGCACAAGAGAAGCCTTTGCTCCCTCGCTTCCATTCAAGAGCAAGGGCTCTCTTGTCCGCCACCACAAAACGGAGACGTGTGGACCTTAAAGGGGTCAGGTCGTCACCAAGGTTTCAATCACCCGCTTGGGGGAGCGCGCTTTTTCATTCGAGGCCTAGCAGCCATCTTTTACATCACATGTACCCCAGATAGGGGGCTTGCGCCCTCAACACTGCGATCGTGTTAGCGCCGATGTAAAAGTCCCCCAGTTCGACAGTTAAAA
>JAYZAM010000177.1:0-3998 GCA_036339715.1 Pseudomonadota bacterium
TGCTGAGCTGGCGAGCCTCGCTAAGGCAAAAGCGTCCGATCTGATCCATCTCGTCTCAAACGAGACCGTGCAATTCCATGGCGGGATCGGTATGACCGATGCGCATGATAGCGGGCTGTATATGAAGCGTGCGCGGGTCCAAGAAGCTCTGCTTGGAGGAGCCAGCTTCCACCGCGACCGTTATGCAAAGCTCAACGGATTCTGATCGCTTGGCGATTGACCGCAAAAGCCGGACAGGAATAGGCTCCTCTTGGTGACAAGGGGAGCCTTTTTTGATCCGTTTCATTCCATTTTTGAGTGTGATTGTCGCTTTTGCGTCGTCATTGTGGGGCGCGCAAAGCCAGGCCTGGCTGTATGGTATTGCTGGTGTAACGGGCGTCGTTTTTCTGGTCGGCCTATATGATCTGTTCCAGCGCCAGCACACTTTACTGCGAAACTTTCCGCTCCTGGGACGAGTTCGCTGGCTCGCTGAAATGCTGCGACCGTTTTTCCGCGCCTATATCGTCGAAAGCGAAACCGAGGGGCGTCCGTTTAATCATGAGCAGCGCGCAATGGTCTATCGTCGGGCCAAAAACGTGTCCTCCGTTGAACCGTTCGGGAGCCATCTCGATATCGAGGCGCCGCCTTATGAGTGGCTTGCCCACTCGATTACGGCTAAGCACCCCGAAAATTCAGATCCGCGCATCCGCGTCGGTGCCCCTGGAACCTCCAAACCCTATTCTGCGAGCGTACTCAACATCTCTGCGATGAGCTTCGGATCGCTCGGCGCCCGCGCTATCGAGGCGCTTAATCGGGGGGCCGCAAAAGGCGGATTCTTTCATGATAGCGGCGAAGGCGGCATCTCTCGCTATCACAAGGCGGGCGGCGGCGATCTCGTCTGGGAGCTCGGCTCTGGCTATTTTGGCTGCCGCGCCAAGGATGGCCGTTTTGATCCGGTCCAATTCGAAGACACAGCAAAGCTGGATCAGGTAAAGATGATCGAGATCAAGCTTAGCCAGGGCGCCAAGCCCGGACATGGCGGGGTTCTGCCAGGGGCGAAAGTGACGCCAGAAATCGCAGAAGCTCGCGGCATCCCAATTGGTCAGACGTGCTTTTCGCCGCCCCATCATACGGCTTTCGACACCCCCAAGGGCCTGCTCGACTATGTTGATCAGCTGCGTGACCTCAGCGGCGGAAAGCCCGTCGGCATCAAGCTCTGCATTGGCAATCACTGGGAGTTTCTGGCGATCTGCAAAGCTATGGTGGAAACCGGTCAGCGCCTGGATTTTGTTGTCATCGATGGAGCAGAAGGCGGCACGGGCGCCGCGCCGGCAGAATTTCTTGATCAGGTGGGAACGCCATTGCGCCAAGGCCTGGTCTTTGCCCGCAACGCACTGGTCGGATGCGGCCTGAAAGACGACGTCCGGCTGGCGGCCAGCGGGAAACAACTCTCGGCGTTTAATATGGCGGCATCTATGGCGCTTGGGGCCGATTGGATCAATTCGGCGCGCGGCTTTATGTTTGCGCTAGGTTGCGTGCAATCACTGAAATGTCACAAGAATACCTGTCCGACCGGGATCGCGACCTCAGACCCCGGCCGACAGCGCGGGCTCGTCATTCCTGACAAGGCTGAGCGGATTTATCACTTTCACAAGAACACCGTAGCCGCTTTGATGGAAGTCGTTGGAGCTGCAGGATGCACGCATCCGTCTGAACTTGCGCCACATCACATCATCCATCGCGTCACTGAAGACGAAGCCTTGCCCGCACATTTGGCATATGAACTTCTAGCCCGTGATGCCTTGTTGGATGCGCCTGAAAAGACCGGCCTCGCCGACGCCTGGCAGATGGCGCAGAGCGCGAGCTTCGCGCCAGCTTAAACCATAGAGGACTGAGCCGGGAGATCCTCATAGGGATCCGTAATACCGGCGTCTTCGCGTCGTCGGATCATATCCGACACAACGAACGCACCGATCATCTTACCGATCACGAAGACGATCCAGTTTGCAAGCGTCAGCGTATTTCCGGGGTCCAGACCCATCTGCATCTGCTTGGCCAGATCAGCGCCGTATAAAAAGATGGTGGTATCAATCGGTGTCGCAACGGCACTGGAATACAAAATCCGCTTGGACAACTTCATCTTGGTGAAAGTGAAGAGCAACCAATCGAAAAACTCTGAGACGAAGAATGCCAAACCAGACGCGATCACGATCACGATCCAAGCGTAATACATCGACCAGCACAGCGCCATCGCCATAGCGAGCAGCACCCATTGACGCATCTCTCGCTGGACAAAATCCCGGATGACAAAAACCAATCCCGTCACCAGGGTTAGGGGATGCAGCATCAGGCCTGCGGGATCCGGTGTATCCGCCGGGAAGATGAGCGAGAACATGGCGCTGCCAGAGTCGACCCATGGGCCAACAAACTGAATGTTCGGAACGACGCCAAACGACCAGTTCAGGAATGGGATCATCATAACATAAATGATCGCCCAGAGCCGTCCGCCGAGGCGCCACAGGATCGCAACAGACAGGACCAGACCGAAAAGAACCGGGATCAAGAAGCCCGGCCGATTATTGGTCAGAATCGCGACAAAGGTTTCCCAAAAAGCTAGGATCATAAACTTCCCACCGGCTCTAATTTGACCGTTGCTCATACGGCGCAAACAGTCTTAAGGCCAGAACATAGACTGCGATTGAGAAAGGAGGAGGTCTTGGGCACACATATTAAACTTTGCCTGATCGTCGCCCGCGCGCAAAACGGCGTGATCGGGAAAGAAAATGACTTGCCCTGGCGTCTCTCGGACGATCTCATACAATTCAAACGCACAACCAAAGACTGCCCCATTTTAATGGGCCGCAAGACCTGGGAAAGCTTGCCAAGGCGCCCATTACCTGGACGCGACAATATCGTATTGAGCCGGGATGGACAGTATGCGGCTCCGGAGGCACGCGTCTTCACGTCGATCGCTCCAGCCATAGAGACCGCGCGAGCTCTGGCACATGCCGCCGATAAGACGGAGATTTTTGTCACCGGTGGAAGCGCCATCTATGCCGCAGCGCTGCCGCTTGCAGACCGTCTCTACATCACCGAAGTCGCCACCACGCTGGATGGGGATGCGCGCTTCCCTGATTTTGACGAAGGCCGGTATATAGAAACAGCGCGCCGAGACGTTGAGGCGAACGATAAAAACCAATTCGACTTTACGATCCGAACCCTCGATCGACGCGCTTAAGGCTTGTTCAATCGTTTCAGCGTCGCCAAACTGGCGCCGGCAGCACAGGAGCGGATCATGGAATTTGAAATCATCGCTGAGGGGCTAGGCTTTCCGGAAGGCCCGGTCTGGATGGAAGATGGCTCGATTATCCTGGTCGAGATCCAGAAAGGCTGCATCACGCGCATCTGGGGCGACGGAAAATCAGAAATCATTGCGGAACCCGGCGGCGGCCCGAACGGCGCCGCCATTGGCCCAGACGGGGCTCTGTGGGTCTGCAATAATGGCGGGTTCAAATATCATCAGCGCGACGGCCTACTGATCCCAGGACATTGCCCGGACGATTATTCTGGCGGGCGGATCGAACGCATTGATCTCGCCACAGGCAAAGTCGATCGGGTGCTCGATACGGTCGAGGGTCACCCTCTCAAAGGCCCGAATGATCTGGTCTTCGACAAATCGTGCAATCTCTATTTCACAGACCATGGCAAGACGTATCCCCGTCATCGCGACTTTGGAGGTCTGTTCTTTCTCGAGAAGGGCGCGAGCGAAGCGATTGAGCTCGACCACCATCATACATCGCCAAACGGGGTCGGTCTCTCCCCTGATGAGAAGACGGTCTATATGGCCGATACGATGACGGCCCGGCTCTGGGCGTTTGACCTTGAGGCACCTGGAAGAATTGCCCCAAGCTCGCCTTTCAATGCCGGGCGGGTCGTCGCGACAATGCCGCATCTTCAGTATTTTGATAGCCTTGCCGTCGCCGCGTCGGGAAACATCTGTGTCGCCACCATCCTGAATG
>JAYZAM010000178.1:0-6391 GCA_036339715.1 Pseudomonadota bacterium
GGAAGGGTTTGGTCGGCAGCTGATCAGTAATGACATGGTCCGTTATGTGATTGCCGGGACGACGCTCATGTTCTGGCTCGGCTATTTCTATCTGCCACGGCGCGGGGAGGCCGATCGCCGTGACTGATGCCGCCACACCGCATGCGATTGAGGAGGGCAAACGCCGCCGCGCGCGAATGAAAGCGCGGCGCGAAAACGCCAAAAGAATCCGCACACTCGTGACACCCGAAGGAGCCGCGCTGCACCTCAAAATCGCAAATTTTGGCGAACGGTTCGGCGCGTTTATTCTCGATTTTGGCATTCAATTCGCGCTTATGGTTGCGATCGTGCTGTCGATCGGGTTCATCGCCACCGCTTTTGCCTATGAGGGGTGGCAGATTGCCTGGGCCGTTGCCCAGGTGCTGATTTTCTTCATCCGGAATTTCTACTTCATCTTTTTCGAGATCGGTCGCAAAGCCTCAACACCGGGCAAGCGCGCTTTGGGATTGCGGGTCGCTGATCGTTATGGGGGACGGCTGACCGCAAATGCAGTGATTGCCCGCAATTTTTTGCGCGAACTTGAGTTCTTTCTTCCCCTGTCTGTGCTGTTCAGTTTTGGGGGGGACCGTATCGATGCCTGGATCAATTGGATCCTGCTGCTCTGGTGTCTGATCTTCGCGCTCTTTCCTCTGTTCAATAAAGACAAATTACGGGTCGGTGATCTGGTGGCCGGCACGATGGTAATCCATGCGCCAAAAGTGCGTTTGCTCAAGGATGTTGCAGCCACTCAAACATCAGCGGCGCCCGACGCGCCCATTCGGTTTACGCCTGAACAATTGGACGTTTATGGCATCCACGAATTGCACGTCCTGGAAGACGTCTTGCGCCAATCAACCGTGGAAATCAAAACCAATGTCGCCAATCGGATTGCCCTTAAAATCGGATATAAACCGGATCCCGGGATCACCAATGTAATGTTTCTGGAAGCTTATTACGCAGCATTGCGGCGTCATCTCGAACAGAGAATGTTATTCGGAGAACGTAAGGAAGATAAATTTGATCGGCGCTAGACGCTGCGCCATCGATCTTCGACGATCGAAATCGCATGATTGACGTCTTTTTTCACAACCAGGTCGGCATGATCGCGCATGGGCAGGATATGGTTTTGCAGGTTCGGGAGATTGATCCCCGCCCAAACGGATTTCGCAAAGGTGATCAATTCGGACTCAGTCATATGACGGAACTGCGCATAGAAACTGGTCGGATCGTGCTCCGCGGCATGCCAGAATCGTAAGAACCTTTCGAGAAACCAGGCTTCGAGATCTTCAAGCTCCGCATCGAGATAAATCAACAGGTCGGGATGTGACGCGTCGCTCTTTTCCGGACGAGATCGAAAGCCAAGGCCTTCAAGCATAACAATATCCGACGGCGGGATCGTCCGCGTCAGCGCCGGGTCCGGGTCGAAGGTGATATGGCTATAGCCTGGAAAGTCGGTCGGGTGTTCACGCACCGATGCAATCGCCGCCCGCATCGCGGCATAGTTATAAGTCTCCGGGAATCCCTTCTTCTCGAACAAGCCTTTCGCGCGAAGGTCCTCCGTCAGGAACAGAAAACCATCCGTAGAGACGGTTTCAACCGTCAGGGCAGGTTCCAGCGTTTCTTCCAAATGCCCCGCCAGCGTGCTTTTTCCAGACGCCACTGAACCGGTCAGGGCGATAACAAGATCTGATTGCTCAGTATGAATATCGCGGACACGATCGGCGAGCGCTTCAATGCCATCCGTCATCGGAAACGTGATCTGTTCGCTCATCCCAGCCTCTTATCCTGATCAGCTTACCGGTCTAAGACACGCGGCTTTATCTGCCAAGAAAGCTCTCGAGCTGGCGCATGAAGTCCTCGAACTGATCATGGTGAAGCCAGTGGCCAGCCTGCTCGATGACGCTGACGCGGGCATCCTGAAACGGCTCGAGCCGGCCATCTTTTTCCGGATTCGAGGCCCAGGAAGTTGCCCCATAAACCAGCCAGGTTGGACAGGTGATCTCGCGCCAGAGCTGGACGAAATCGTCATGCGAAATATCCGAGGGCGAGCGCCCCATGCCAGCAGGATCATAGGCCCAACTGACCGTGCCATCCGGATTGGTTTTTATACCCGTGGCGGTCAGGTGATGGATCAAATCCTCAGGCAAATGTGTGAAGGCGGCTTGCATTCGACTTTGCGCCTCAGCGTGATCCTTCATCACGCGCGGCGCGCGGTCCGAGACGCTGCGGCGTTGCTCCATCCAATTTGAAAGTCGTTCCGTGACCGATAAGGCTTGCCGCTCCGCCAGCATTTTTGGCGATGGTCCGAGCCCTTCGATCGCGACGAGTCTTTCAATTTTATCCGGAAACAGACCCGTATAGCGTAAAGTGATATTGCCGCCGAGCGAATGGCCAATCAGCGTAAATCTCTCAAGGCCAAGATGATCGACCAGGCTCGCCAGATCATAAACATGGTCCATGACGCCATAATCGCCGTCCGTAACCCAGTCGCTCTGCCCGTGCCCACGCAAATCATGTGCAAACACCCGGTAATGCTGCGCCAAGCGCCCCGCAACGCGGTCCCAGCTGCGTTTCTGATCGCGGCCGCCATGGACCAGAACCAAAGGCGGCGCATCTGGCTCACCCCATTCAGCATAGGACAGGTTGAGGCGCTGGGAGCGAAACGTATCAATCAGGCGGGGGTCAGTCATGCGCGCTTAGCTAGTGTCTTTCGCGCGCGCTGGCGAGCCCTGCTGCCGGGGAAACCTTGTAAGAGGCGTTCGGGCTTGCCACATGGCCGCCTTCCTTCTTATGGAGAGCGCGATGACGCAATCAAACATTCCCATGGACGACTTTGTTGCCGGCTTCAGCCCGCAAGGCTTGCCCGTACGCGGTCGAGTCATTCGCTTGTCTGAAGGGACGGTCTCTCCAATTTTGAAGCGCCATGCCTATCCTGATCACCTCGCTGAGATCCTCGGCGAAGCCGTGATGCTGGCCGCATTGGTTGGGTCGGGCATGAAGTTCGAGGGCAAGGTGCTGGCCCAGGCTGAAGGCGATGGCCCGGTCTCAATGCTGGTTGGCGAATATACCAAGGCTGGGGGCCTGCGCGGCTATGCCAAGCATGAGCCAGAGCGGTGGGCTTGGCTCAATAAGGTCAATAAAGGCGACAAGCCGCATATGCCGCAATTGTTTGGCGCCATGGGCCGGCTCGGCCTAATGATCGTCTACGACAATCGCGACCTGAAACCGTATCAGGGCATCGTGCCTCTGGCGAAGGGATCTGTGGCCGAATGTGCGCAGGACTATTTCCGCCAATCCGAACAGGTTGATACGCTGCTTCGTCTCGCCGTCCATAAGGACGCTGCGGGCGAATGGCGCGCCGGCGGTATGATGGTGCAGAAAATTGCAGGAGACATGGCCCGCGGCGATACTGAAGATGGTTGGCGTGAGGCCGAGGCCTTGTTCTCAACGCTAACAGATGAGGAACTTACTGACCCGGCTTTGCCCGCCACGGATCTGGTCTATCGCTTGTTTCATGAAGGCGGCGTTGCCATGGATGCGGACGCGCAAGTGCTAAACGATGTCTGTACCTGCAATCGCGAGCGCCTGGTCGGCACGCTGCAAGGCATGGCCGATGAGAGCCTGCGCGATATGGTCGAAGCGGACGGCACGCTGAAAGTCGACTGCCAATTTTGCTCACGCCAATATGTGATCCCAATCGACGAAGTAACGAGCGCGGCGAATTAGGCGGCGCTCGACTTCACGTTCGGTCACACCAATGTTTTCATTCGCAGCGACCGTTGCAGCATCTCTGATGCCCGACTCGTGATCTCAGTCAGGGGGAGGATACAAGCCATGATATGGCCTTGTCTAAGCCGCGCATTCCGGCACGCTGGCCGAGAATCTGTTAAAGGAAACGTCGAGATAGTTTTGGACGAAATGCGTGAGCGAGCCTGACGCTGGATTTGGATTATGCTGATCCAATAAGAGCGCTTTCGGACTGTTGCCAAACAGGCGCTGGATCGTCCGATTAAAATTGGTCGGCGAGGAGAACCCCCAGCGCTCGCACGCCGCTTTCACAAAGCCGCGGCGGCCCTTGTTCAACGATATGAAGTGCAAGGCAGACGCCGCCCGGCGATATGTGAGATAGGCCTGCACCCCTCCCAATGGCTCAAACATCCGGTACAGGGTGGCCCGTGAAACGCCATACGCGTCCAGAAGGGTGTCTGTACAAAGCTCTGGATCTTCCAGATTCTGCTCGATGAACCGGCAAATCTGACGAAATAAAGCGTCACGGGCATAGATCCGCACATCTGCGCGCTGCGGGTGCGCGCCGAACGCAATCTTGAGGCAAGCCACCAAGCGTTTGAGTTTCATATCTGAAACCTGTCCGCTGCCGCGTTTGAGATCGGCGAACACATCATCCCATTCATCAAAAACAAGCTGTCCAATCGCAGAGGCTCTGGTGATTTCCGGCACTTCAAACGGCTCGTCTTTGGGAAACCCAAGCAATTCTCGGGGCAAAGAAATGTCCTGAATGCACCTCTGCGAACAAAAGGTTTTGACCTGCACTTCCTGATAGAAGCATTCTATCGTGCCAGGATCGGTCCGCACCGATTGTCCATCCTCGCGGATTCCCCGCTCCTGGCCGCTCATCCAACGCTCGATCAAGATATGCGATCCAATCTCTTGAACGTGGTGCGTATCCAGGTGAAACAAAGCCGGCGGCAGGTTGAGTTCCGAGAAGCTCCAATCGTCGACCACCCAGAGTTCGCCTTGTGCGCGGCCAAAGCCGTCTTTGTCTTGCAGCGGGGTCATGTGCCAGACATCAGACATGGCCTCCGCGACCACGTGTGCGGACAGATCGACGGGCTCATAAATGGTCGATACGACCTCTTCAGAACCTGAGATGATCTCGTCCAAGTCTGTGAGAGGGATATAGGTCATTCTTGATCCTCCCCTACGCGACGAGTTCTGACAAGCCGCCGGTGACAACTTTATAGGGCAAGTCGAGATAGCCATGGATGACTTGAGTTAGGGACTCCGTCCCCTGCCTGAACGCGTTTCCGCCATGCAACAAAGCTTTCGGGCTGTTGCCGCGCAGGCGCTGGGTTAGGCAAGGCGAAACGTCTAGAACCCGACGCGTCTGAATCTCGTATAATGCTGACGGTAAGTGCACGTCCGAAAACAGCCAATCGCCGACGACCCGAACATCGCCATTGATCCGACCACAGCCATCCTTGGTCTGCGGCGGCGTGTAACACCAAGCATCCGCGACCGCTTCGGCAACTCTATGCGCGGTTAGATCGATGTGCGCTTTATGGACCGGCAGCTCTAATCCAGTCGTGTTGCGTCCCGTTATCTCCATTTAAATCCCCACGTCTCGCACTTCTTGTGCGTATTTTTCGCGTGCCCCGCTGCCCAAAGCAGATTTGGGGCTCGAGACTCAAAATCCTCTTATGGAGAATCACTTATCGGGTTCGGGACTTCCGTCATTATCATGGTGTCTCAAACTGCCCTACGCGGTGTATCTGGTGCAGATGTGGGAATCTTCGTGTTTGGTTTCAGCGATTTGCGGCGAGACGCGACATCACAAACCCTGTAAACGGTGTCCTAAAGCTTTTGCTTTAACCCTGAACCGTGAGGCGGCGCGCATGACTGAAACACCAGCTCTCATACTGGATGGGTTTTTGCCCTACCGATTATCGGTCCTGTCGAACGCGGTGTCCGGCAAGATTGCGAAAATCTATGAGCAGGAATTCGAACTCTCGATCTGGCAATGGCGGATCATTGCCGTGCTGGGGGAACACGCCGGTCTGACCAGCACAGAAGTCGCGCAGCGCACGCTAATGGACAAACCGACGGTCAGTCGCGCCGCGGCCAGCCTGATCGAGCGCGGCATTCTCGAGCGTCAGATTGATCGCGATGATCGCCGGCGCGCGCCGATGCGCCTGACAGATGAAGGCGAGGCCATTTATGCCGCAGTGATTCCGCGGGCGCTTGAGAGCGAGCGCGAGCTGCTGGATGCTCTGAGCCCAGGCGAGGCCGAGACGCTGCATAAATTACTGAGCCGATTGTCGGCGGTGGCCTCACCGGATATGCCACTATGGGGCGAGGACGAATAAGGACGAATTGCATGGTCAATGGGATCGCAAATGCCGTATTTTCGGCGCTCGCAGAACAACGCCCGGAATTCAAGAACGCCACCAAGATCTGGACTGAGGTGCTCGAGCCGACGCTGGCAGCGCGCGAGACGGAGCGACGGGAAATCATATCTAAAGCAAGCCGGCGCACGCTCTGGTCTGGATTGGTCGTCGGCGCGATCACATTGGCAATTCTAGTGCTGACCGGTGGCGCCGCCTTCATTTTCACGATCTTTGGCGGCATTGCGGTC